>WFQS01000376.1 GCA_015486915.1 Desulfobacteraceae bacterium | reverse complement strand
CTTACAGCACGGTTATTGTTTGCCATGTTTCTCGTGGGGCTTAAGAAAATTCCACCCATGTGCATGAGTTTGCTGTTCGGGATATAGGCAAAAAGTATGCTCACCATGAATACATGGGCATAAAACAAGCCTCCCACTCCCTTGGGAATAACCGGATGAAATGTTACAAGACCCATTGTCAATTCTTTTACACCTATAATATCCACTCTTGTGAAATATCTCATACAGATTCCTGTTCCTGCTATTGCCAAAATGAGAAAAAGCGGGAAATAATCTGCTGCCTGTGAAATATAGCTCACCTTGGCATCAAATATTCTTCTAAGCAAAAGAAAAAAAACTGCAAGAAGAAGCACTACTCCTGAAATACGCAGTTCAGGAAGTCCGATCTGAAGAATTCCGTCCATTCTTGTAAGCAATTTCACACAGCCAGGAACAGGAGAAGTGAAAAATCTCAGATGTCTTAAAATCACCACAAGAAACGAGTAATGAAATGCCATGGCTCCAACCCATAAGAAAATTTCCCATGAATAGGAAAGCCTGTTTTTTTCATCTCTGTGAAATGCTGCTCTTGTATTTCTGAACAATGATCTGAAAAGAAATATTTCAGTGAGCATTCTGACAAATACACCGCCTGCTGTGTCAGGGTCATCCACCCAGTTCTGTTTAATCCATGGCAATGATTTTGCCTGTCCACAAGTTGTGGGGATTCTGAAAGGAACTGCAGATGATGCCCATCCCATGACCCGGTAAAAAAAGCCGGCGAGAAAGGCGAGGAGAGCTGCATAGGGTACAGCAATTCCAAAAAGCCATTGAAGCCCTGCTCCTTCTACCCCTGTGTACGCCACGAGAAAAAGCAGAAAAACACCTGCCAAGGGTACCAAATACTTTTGATTCATATTCCAACCACCTCGTTATTTCGGCTCTGCAGAAATTTTCGCAGACAAGCAAACAACACGATAAATTCTGCTAGACGCCTGTTTAAGATTTGCTTGAGCCAAGGAGTTCTTCCTCCGTGAGCTCGGGTACTAAACCGGCCCTTTCAAATGCCCTGTGAATCCTTCTCTTGGATTCCATGGCTTTTAAAAGGAATACATCCTCTCTGCACTTCATGAACCTGTCAAAAGCTGCGAGAGCTATTTTATCTATTTTTCTGTCAAAGGTTTCGCTGATTTTCCTGTCACCGGACTCATTGAAAAAAGAGGAACCAAGTACATCCCTTACAATACCTTTAAGGGAAAATACAAAACCTATTGCATTGGATGGCTTGAAACTCTGGACAGCTCTTATCCTTATTACAGAGTCAAGTTCAGATTCCACTTTCTCAAAATCAGTGTCTCCGGGCAAAAGATCAACAACCGCTTCTGCACACTGCATTGTTGCGACCCCTACAGGGTTGTCAAACCTGTTTTTTGATTTGACGAGAATTCTTGCCGTTTCTTGTGGATAGGTATTAATGATAGCTTTAAACCATTTATCAATAATTTTTTTTCTGTTATTTTTTAATTGTTCGTTAAAATTTTTCAATTAATTTCCTTTAGTTTTTTTAAAAACAATTTTTAAGCTGCTTCTTTTAATTTAACCGGCATGGCATTTCAAATAAAAAAGATTAAGCCTCCAAGGCTGGCGATGCCTGCAGCTCCCCTGCCTTTTCCCAATTTCTTGTTTTTTTGACAGGAATTGAAAACTTGGGCACTAAAAATCTCAAGATCATCAAGCTTTAATTAACTGACCGATATAACCATAGTCTTGTTTTATGTCAAGGATAAAAGCATTTCATCATCCATGGAAAAAAATTCTTTAATCACCTTAAAAAACATGAAAGGGTCTTTATTACCTGTTAATTCCCTTATGGAATGCATGGATAGAGTAGGTGCTCCCGCGTCCACAGCTCTTATTCCCGTTTTTGATGATATGGCAGGTCCTATTGTGCTTCCGCATGGTATATCATTTCTCATTACAAATGTTTGAAAGCAGACATCTGCCTTTTTACAGAGATATTTAAAAAAAGCTCCTGATTGAGAATCGGAAGCGTATTTTTGGGATGCATTGATTTTAAGAACAGGCCCTTTATTCAACCGGCATATGTGGTTTGCTTCGTATTTTTCCATGTATGAAGGGTTAACGGCGTGGGCATTGTCCATTGAAATTATCATTGATCGTGCAGCTGTTCTCGCTGTATTTTCAGGAGTAACGCTTATTCTTGACAGAATAGATTCAAGAAAAGACCCCCTTGCACCTGATCTTGTATAGCTGCCTGTTTCTTCATTATCAGTGCATACAATAAGGGAAGTTGAAAGACTGCCGGCACTTTCAATACTTTTTAAACATGCATGACATGAAATCAGGTTGTCAAGGCGCGGTGATGAGATAAATTCGTTGTTCAACCCTGCAAAACAGGGAGGTTCAAAGTCTGAAAAATTCATGTCAAACCCAAGTATATCTTTTGCCATGACACCCGGATATTCCTGCTTTATCTGTTTAAAAAGTATTTTGTCAAAGGATGTGCTTTCACCTTTATTTTCAAGAAGAAACAACGGCGGGATGTGCAACTGGGGATTAACTTTGCTGCCTGTGGTAGAATTTCTTTCAAAGTGTACTGCAAGGCTTGGAATAACAGCAACCGGCCTGTTGAAATTTATGAGAAAATTTTTCAAAATATCATCGCCGTTATCCTGATGCTCAAGGCAGGTTACCCGTCCTGCCAGGTTCAGTTTCCTGTCAAACCAGGTTGTTAAAAGTGCTCCACCATAGACCTCCACACCTATTCTCAACATGGAATCCGATTGTAATTCAGGGTGGGGTTTTACCTTGAGGCATGGGCTGTCAGTATGCGCTCCGGTAATTTTTATTCCTGTATCAACTGGTGATTTTTTGCCCATTATAAAAGCAATAATTGATGAGCCATTGCGTGTAACAAAATATTTTTCCCCTTTTTCTAGTTTCCATGCATCCTGTTCCCTAAGAGCCGTGAACCCGTTTTTTTCAAGTTCATATGCCATGGTTGAAACAGCATGAAATACGGTGGGAGAATTTTCAATAAATCTGAAAAGATCCTCATTGTATGCAGTTAAATTCATTTTGATTTCCCTTGTTTCTGTAAATATTCGGCCAGCACTCCATCTTCACCTATTTTGGCCTGCTCACATAGCATTAGTATGCTACACAGTCCCAAATAGGCGAATATGAAGCACTTCCCAAAATTTACATGATAAGGTCGAATATTTACTTGTTTCTCATAGATTTCTCTATCTTTTCAAATAACTGCCATGAGGCAGATCTGAACAGCGTTACAGTGCCTCACAACAAACATAACTTTATATTCTGGTAATTAATTTTCGAGTGGGCATTTACCAAAAAAGAACAATACAATTTTCCCGTTTCCAACTCAAGGAGATTTTTTATTCTCAAAGTAAGAATTAAGATACTGCAGTAATCGTGTCATATTGTTTTACTTGACCAATCTTTGCACAATTGGATATTGAATGCATTCTTGCTATTTAATTGATATTGTGCCATTTAGTATCTTTTATAAACAAAGCGTTGCATTTTTCTAAAGCGAGCAATGCCCGCAACCCATGTGCTACCTTAATTTTTTGTTTTTTATTAGAGAAATTCAGGGGTAAGGCACTAACACAAATTATGAGACATTGTATTAATTGATATGTTTTCGGAGGTTTAATACACAATGAAAGAACACTACGATCCCACTGAGGTTGAACCAAAGTGGCAGGCCTTCTGGAAAAAAAATAATATTTTCAAGGTCACAGAAGATAAAACAAAAGAAAAATATTACCTGCTTGAAATGTTCCCGTACCCTTCCGGTAAAATCCATATGGGTCATGTGAGAAACTACACCATTGGCGATGTTGTGGCAAGGTACAAGAGAATGAAGGGTTTTAATGTGCTCCACCCCATGGGATGGGACGCTTTTGGCATGCCTGCGGAAAATGCAGCCATAGATAATAACACCCATCCTGCTGCCTGGACCTACGCAAATATCAGTGCCATGCGTGCTCAGTTGAAGAAAATGGGTTTTTCCTATGACTGGGACAGGGAAATTGCAACATGCAGTCCTGAATATTACAGATGGGAGCAGTGGCTTTTTTTAAAAATGCTTGAAAAAGATATGGTTTACCGCAGGGAATCCTATGTGAACTGGTGTGAGCACTGCCAGACAGTTCTTGCCAATGAACAGGTGGAGTCTGACATGTGCTGGAGATGCGGGCAGCCTGTTCAGCAGAAAAAATTATGGCAGTGGTTTTTCAGGATAACCGATTATGCAGATGATCTTCTTGATTATTGTGACAAACTTCCCGGATGGCCTGAAAAAGTTACCCTGATGCAGAAAAACTGGATCGGTAAAAGTTATGGTTCCAGAATTAAATTCAGCCTTTTTAAAAAAGAGGGTGATATTGAAGTGTTCACAACACGACCCGACACTTTGTTTGGATGCACATTCATGTGTCTTGCACCGGAACATCCTCTTGTTGAATCACTTTCAAAGGGAACTGTGCAGGAAACAAAAGTTGCAGAATTCGTTAAAAAAATTGCTACCCAGGAAAGATCTAAGGACGGGCTGGAAAAACACGAAAAAGAAGGGGTGTTTACCGGTGCCTGGTGCATTAATCCTGCAAATAATAAAAAAATACCTGTTTATACTGCAAATTTTGCCCTTATGGAATATGGAACAGGAGCTGTAATGTCAGTTCCTGCACATGACGAGAGAGATTTTGATTTTGCAAAAAAATACGGTCTTGAGATCAAGGTTGTGATTCAGCCTGAAGGTGAAAAATTCAATTCAGAGAACATGACAGAGGCATATACGGGCACGGGGCTTCTGGTGAATTCAGAAGATTTTACCGGAACAGAAAACCTTAAGGCCATGGAAAGCATAACAGCCTGGCTTGAAAAGAAAAACAAAGGTGAAAAAACAATTAATTTCAGGCTGCGGGACTGGGGTATATCAAGGCAGAGATACTGGGGAACGCCAATACCTGTTATCCACTGTCCCTGCTGCGGTGTTGTGCCTGTTCCTGAAGAAAAGCTGCCCGTAGTTCTTCCTGAAGATGCAAATCTCCTTGAGAATGGCGGCTCACCTCTTCCGGGCCTTGATTTTTTTGCCAAAACCGTCTGTCCGAAATGCGGGAATAAAGATGCAAAAAGAGACACTGACACCATGGATACCTTTGTTGAATCTTCCTGGTATTTTGCAAGGTACTGCAGCCCTTTGCATGATACAGCAATGTTTGATGCAGATGCAGTAAAATACTGGATGCCCGTTGATCAATACATAGGTGGTGTTGAACATGCCATTTTGCATCTTCTCTATTCAAGATATTTTATGAGGGTTTTAAACACTTTAGGGCTTGTTGATTTTAAAGAGCCTTTTACAAAGCTTTTAACCCAGGGCATGGTGTGCAAGGAAACTTTAACCTGTCCTGTGCACGGATATATATATCCGGAAGAAGCAGATATCTCCCCTGACAGGGCAGTCTGCAGGAAGTGCAGCAGTGAAATTGAGATCGGCCGGGTGATAAAAATGTCCAAATCCAAGAAAAACGTGATTGATCCCAACGAGCTTCTGTCAAAATACGGAGCCGATATAACAAGGCTTTTCTGCCTTTTTGCAGCTCCTCCTGAAAAAGACCTTGAGTGGAATGATGACGGGGTTGAGGGCTGCAGCAGATTTATCAACAGGGTGTGGCGCCTTGCAGGGCAATGCAAAAAAATCATGCAGGACATTAAGCCCTATACGGGGAATGTTTCCGACCTTGCAGGAGAAAATGCAAAAAAACTGTATATCAAGGCCAATCAGACCATCAAAAAAGTCACCGATGATATTGAAACAAGTTTCCATTTTAACACTGCAATAAGCGCTGTTATGGAACTTGTAAACACAATGTACAGTGTTGATCTTGCATCAAATGATCCTGACATGCAAAGGGTAATATGCTTTTCCATTGAAAATATTATTCTTCTTCTTTCTCCGATCATTCCCCATTTTACAGAAGAATTATGGGAAAAAATGGGCAGAGAACCAAGTATTGTTGATGAAAAATGGCCCGGCTATAGAAAAGATGCACTTGAAACAGATGAAATTCTTATTGTTATCCAGGTAAACGGTAAATTAAGATCAAAGTTTACAATTGGAGCAGATACTGATAATGAAAGCATAAAAGAAAAGGCTCTTGCAGATAATACAGTACAGAAGTATATTGCAAACAGGAAAATAAAGAAAATTATTGTTGTAAAGAAAAAACTTGTAAATATAGTGATCTGATATGAAAAAAATTATACTTATTTTGATGACTGCCGGTCTTTTTGTTTTTACAAATTCCTGCGGGTACAGATTTTCAAAAAGCGGTGATATCCCAAATGGCATTACAAAATTATCCGTTGATGTTTTTGAGAACAAAAGCTCGGAATCCGGGGCTGAAAATTTTTTTACAACAGCTTTGATCAACGAGCTTGTCCATACCACGAATGCTGAAGTTGTGGATAAAAAAATTGCAGATGCTTTTATTAAGGCACGTATAGAATCAATTACTTTTGGAACATTGACAAGAAAAACCGATGAATCGGTGAGTGAACTGCGTGTCAGTGCTGTTGTTGATCTTAAAATGTTTGATAAATCAGGAGGTGTGATCTGGTCTGTTCATAATTTTTCAGATTATGAAGATTACGCAGTCTCCAATTCAAACATAAGTGATGAAGCAGCGAGAAGGGGGGCTGTGGAAAAAATTGCAGGAAGAATTGCTGAAAAAATTGTCAGCAGGATGAGGGATAATTTTTAGATGTGACTTCCATGCCGGATCATTTCTCACATAGACAGAAAAGGGAAAAAGCACATAAGAATATATTGCAGGAGGGTAGCATAATGCCTGCGCCCCTGCAATTTTCCTTAAAAATAAATCAAAAATAATTATGCGGTGGTTTTATAAGAAAGAGCTCACTTTTACCGGAGTAACTGATGCTCTTTCTATGTTTGTCAAAATTTATGATTTTTTGAGGCGCTGTAACGCAGTTCAGATCCGCCTCATGGCGGTTATACGGCTGCCGCTGAATTCACAGCTCTGGTAAGTCTTGAAATTTTACGTGCAGCTGTATTTTTATGCAGTACGCCTTTTTTTGCAGCCTTGGCTATGGTTGACTGAGCTTCCCTGAGAAGTTTTTCTATGTTCTCATCTCCAGTTTCATTTGCTGCAACAACATTTTTCACAGCATTTTTCATTACAGATTTAGTCATCTTGTTTCTAAGACGTCTCGTTTCATTTTGTTTTGCACGTTTTAAAGCAGATTTGTGGTTAGCCAACTTTATTGCACTCCTTATCCTTATGATATTTTTTTACCGGATCGGCCTCATGGCCGTTTTGTTTTTACCAGCTTCGCCTCATGGCGGTTTATATGAAATATAACGTCAGTGACTCCGTTTTATTTCTAAATTTGTTGTAAGGCCGATTCGGGCCAAGACCAGATCGACCCCATGACCGTTTATATGAAATAACTTTTTTATTGTATTTTTATGGGTTTTGTCAAGTAAAATTTTATGGCCGGACATATGCATGACCTTTCAAAAACATTTTTTAAAAGAGCTGGAATTATAGGAGTTTCAACTCTTATCAGCCGTATCCTGGGCTTTTTAAGGGATGCTGTGATAGCCATGGCCTTTGGTGCAGGCTTGTACAGTGATATTTTTTTTCTATGCTTCAGGATACCCAATCTTTTGAGAAAATTATTTTCAGAAGGTGTGCTGAGTATTTCTTTTATACCCGTTTATACTGAGTGTCTTGCAAAACAAGGTAAAAAAAGAGCGTTTGAAATGGCCCGTTCCGCATTTTTTATTATATCTATTTTTGTAAGTATGTCTGTAATTGCAGGTGTTGTATCTGCCCCATTTTTTGTTAAATTAATTCTTCCGCAATTTAAATCCGGTTCATATCAATTTGCACTTATAGTCCTTTTATCCAGAATAATGATGCCTTATATCCTCTGTGTATCGCTTCTCGCTTTATGTATGGGTATTTTAAATTCCATGGGAAATTTTGCAGCACCTGCTGCTGCCCCTGTTGTGCTGAATATCGTTATAATTTTTTTTGCTTTAATCATTTCTCCGCGGCTTAAAACTCCCGTTGCAGGACTTGCCATTGGCGTAACTGCAGGAGGTGTGCTGCAGCTTGCCATGCAGATTCCCTTTGTTTTAAAAACAGGTTTTCGATTTTTTAAGAAAAATGTTTTTTTTGATGATAAGGCTTTAAAAGCAGGTAAAAAACTTATTCCTGCCATGGTGGGTGCTTCAGGGTTTCAAATAAATATTTTTATCAGTACAATAATGGCATCAAATCTTGCCTGTGGAAGTATTTCATATCTTTACTATGCAGACAGGCTTGTGCAGTTTCCCCTGGCACTTTTTGCCGTTTCAGGCTCCATTGCAATTTTTCCAGCATTTACAGAAAAGGCGGCACTTGGAAAGTTAAATGAACTCACAGAACAGTTTACCGGGCTGATAAAACTTGTTTTTTTTATTACAATCCCTTCAATGGCAGGCCTTATAGTGTTGAGAAAACCAATTGTTTCTCTTCTTTTTCAATACGGAGCCTTTGACCTGAATGCTGCACAAGGAACAGGCAGGGCTCTTTTTTTTCTTTGTACCGGTTTATGGGCATTTGCAGGTACAAGGCTTTTTGTTAATTATTTTTATGCATTATCAGATACTGCCACCCCGTTTAAAGCAGGCCTTGTTTCCATTGGAATCAATATTGTTTTATCATTTTTTCTTATGCAGACTATGGGATATCAAGGGCTTGCATTATCGATTTCTATTTCTGCGGCAATTAATTTTTTTCTTCTCTTAAAGGCTGCTTTTTCATTTTCCGGTTCTACATTTTATAATAGCCATGATGCAGATCAGTATTTGACCGGCAGCACCAAAGAATCAAATATTCAGACCAATACAGAAACAGAGCCAAAAACCGGCCATACATTTTATAAGAAAGAGTTAGCTTTTGATAAAGTAACAAATATTCTTTTTATGCTCGTTAAAATCTCCGATTTTTTGAGGCACCGTAGCGCAGTTCAACCCGGCCCCATGGCCGTTATAAAGGATATAAGCAGATCTGTATGCAGATCTGTTTTTGCGTCTTTAATAATGTACGGGACCATCTGTTTTGCTTTATCTTTTGTTAAATTTAAAGATTATAGCCATAAAACAACAATACTTTTTGCTGTTACAGGATGCGTTATCCTCGGTATTGGTGTCTATACAGGGGTATGCGCCGCTATGAACAGTCCTGAATTTGCCTTGTTGAAAAATATTGTTTATAAAAAATAAATATTGGTAGATGCTGAAGATATTGTTGTTGACCTATTTAAAGT
>WFQS01000375.1 GCA_015486915.1 Desulfobacteraceae bacterium | reverse complement strand
GATTGTGATTCAGCACATGGCCGCCAAACTCGGTATTGCCACGGGAAAATCCCTTGCAGTTAATATCCGGAACCATTTTTCTGCTCCTGTATCGGCTGTGCTGGGTTTGACAATTGTTATTGCCTGCATAGCAACGGATGTGGCAGAACTGCTCGGAGGGGCCATCGGGTTTAACCTCCTCTTTGGAATGCCGCTGTGGGCAGGGGCTCTTGTCACTGTTATTCTTGAAGTTTTCCTACTGGTCAGCCAGAGATATCACAGGATTGAAACGATAATAATGGGTTTTTTAGGGATAATCGCTCTGTGCTATCTTGTGGAAATTTTTATAGTAAAACCCGACTGGACGGCACTTGCTCCATCCATTGTTGTTCCTGATATAAGCAGAAGCAGTATTTACGTGGCAATGGCAATTCTTGGTGCGGTTGTGATGCCCCACAACATCTTTCTGCATTCCAACGTTATTCACAGCAGAAAATGGGGGATCTCAGATGAAGAGAAAATTGCTCTTCTGCACTACGAAAAATTCGATACTTTTGCCGCCATGATTCTTGGCTGGGTGGTGAATTCTGCAATGATTATCGTGGCGGCAGCGGTTTTTTACCACAACCATGTTCTGGTTGACAGTATTGAACAGGCATCGGCTACTTTAAAACCTCTTGCAGGGCCCCTTGCAGGGTTTCTGTTTGCCATTGCCCTTATCTTCGCCGGAGTAGGCTCATCTGTGACATCCTCCATGGCAGAGGTCAATGTGATCACAGGGTTTCTCGGAAAACCGGAAAATCCCAGAACACTGCTCTACAGGGTTTCTGTTTTTGTCACTGCCCTTCCTTCGTTTATTATCATACTAATGACCCTGGATACCTTTCGTATTCTGATATTCAGTCAGGTCGTGCTGAGTATTCAGCTTCCCTTTACGCTGATCCCTTTACTGATACTATGCCGTGACCGGAAAAAAATGGGCTGTTTCAGAAGCAGCCATCTTGAATTTACTGCTGCAGTTGTCATATCTGCTGTGGTTATAATTCTTAATATATACCTGCTGTATTCAACCGTGGCAGGGGGAGGATGAGATGCAGATTTACAGGAAAATTCTTGTCACAATGGATTGCTCTTTAGTGGACGATGCCATAATTGAACATGTATCTGCCCTTGCGCTGCAGAACAGCAGTCAGGTAAGTCTTCTGCACGTGATTCACTCACACACGCTTGACCAGGAGCGTGTGCTGCGTGAAAAGTCTGAACCGTTCCTTCAATCCCGCTGTAAAATCCTGCAGGATAAGGGTATTGATACCCGTATATTGATCAGAAGCGGGGAGCCGGATACTGAAATTCTCAAGGAAATCCAGGATGAAGACTATGATCTTGTGGCAATGGCTACCCATGGTCATTCCTTTATAGGTGACACCCTGTTTGGAAGTGTCTCCCGAACTCTCAAACACACTATAAGCATCCCTCTTCTGCTCATTGGCCCAAGGCGCTGATTCAGAGGCCTGTTTTTTTTACCATACCTCAGGATAAGCTATGTCAACAAAACTTTCTTCGAGCTTTAATTTATGCCCCTGTTCCATGGCAGCAAGGCCTGTGAAAACCTCCTTTAATTCAGTGTCGTCACAATCTTCTGCAAGGCTCTGGTAATTCTGCATGGCAATTTCCTCATTTTTCATGGCAATGGCAATGGCATCTTTAAGATCCATATCATCGGAAACTTCCGGCATGGCAATGGTTTCGGAAATTTTAAAATCCTGGGAAGCATGAAAAGTAGATGTTGTGATTTGCCCTTTATCCAATAGTGCGGTCAAAATTCTCTCGTGTTTAGCCTCTTCTTCTGCAAAATCCTTGAACTGGTTTTGAAGAAACGAGTCTTTGATCCTTTTGGAAACGTTTAAATAGAAATTTTTAGCATCGATTTCACTTTGAATTGCATTTTTTACAACTTTTTTATAGCTTTCTGAATCCATTGAAATATCTCCTTTATTTCTTATAACTGCCATGAGACAGGTCTGAACTTCGTTTCAGTGCCTCACAACAAACATAAAAAGAGCATTTGTGACTTTGTCAAAAATGAGTTCTTTTTTATAAAACGGCCATTTGAGTTTATTT
>WFQS01000374.1 GCA_015486915.1 Desulfobacteraceae bacterium | reverse complement strand
CTATTATGCATCGGCCCAGACAGCACTGGCTCTTGGTAAAAGCAAACTTTCTGAATCCTATATTGAAAAAGCCATGAAACTCCCAAAAAAAGTGCCTTACTATCTTATTGTGACAATGGTCAGGGTGCAGGTTTCCATGGGCCATAATGATAAAGCAAGAAAAATTTTAGAAAATTATACCATGCATAATTCCAGTAATAGGGATTGCTGGATCAGTCTCGCAAATTACGACTTAAAAACGGGATTCATAAACAGAGCAGAACAGGTTATGGAAAAAGCAAAAAAAAGGCTGCCCGGCTCTTCTTTGATTCTTGCCAATCTTGCCTGGATTTATATTGAAAGCGGTGATAATATCAATCTTGGTCTTGAACTGGTAAAAAAAGCCTATGAACAGAGGCCTGATGATCCGGGAACAGCTGATACCCTTGGCTGGGCATATTATAAAAAAGGAAATTATGTCCAGGCCAGTTGGATTTTTTCAGAAATGGAAAAAAAATATTCCAGTAACTGGCTTGTTTTCTATCATCTCGGCATGACACTTTATAAACAGGGAAAAATCGTACAGGCAAAGAAAAAACTAAACCGGGCTCTTACCCTGACAGATGATGAAAAGAAAAAAGACAATATTGTGGCAGTCCTTGCTGAAATTACGGATGAACAACAAAAAAGCACCGTGGAATCAGCGGATTTCAGTAAAATGAATATTCTAAAGCCGCTTAAACTGAATCCCTTTGATGATAAGGAAAGTCCTGCACCCCAGTGGAAACAAAAGCCGGAGTTAAATTGAATTTATTTTTCAAAAAAACCATTCACTCAAACCTGAAGTTTAAATACATACTGCTGACTTTCGGTATTGTGCTGTTGTGTCACCTGGGAACATTAAATTTAATGAACAATTATCTCGGCCCTGTTTACCAGGAAAAAATCGAAAATCACTATATAGGGGCGACAGCTCCGCTTTTTAATGGGAGTATACGCTTTAAAGATGCTGTGAGCCAAAATATAAAAAAACTGTTAAAGCATGACTGGGGAATTAAGTTCTTTAATCTGAAACTCAATATTCTCATCACTTCAGAAAACGGAGAAATTGTTTATCCTTCCTATGATGCTCCCGGTGCCGGTTCAGGGGACAACACAGGGCTCTGGAACTATTCTGACATAGCAGTGAAAAATTTTAAGCTGCTCCATGAAAAACGCAGAGTTTTTGTTGTAACACGCCCCGGGTACATTTCACCTGCTTCATTCCTTATTCTGTTTTTATATTGCACCTGCGCGTTTATTATTTTTTTTATAATTGTTAAAACCCGTGAAAAAATGCTGCGCAGGTACCGTTCCCAGGGGGAGATGATTTTAAAATATAAAGCTGAAGAACAAAAACTTAAAAAAGATCATGAAATAAGTGAAAAAACTTTGCAGGATCTTGAAAAACAGCGCAGGGAACTCATTGAAAAACTTAATGCTGCAAAAACTGAGCAATCAAAAGAATTGAGAAAGGCAAGGCTCAATGAAGATGAGATGATTAACGAAATTGATCATCTCGAAAAAAAATTGAATGAAAATATAGCCATGCAGAAAGCCAAGGAACAGGAAATAGAAAATTTAAAGCAGCAGGTTATCAGATATGAGAGAAGAAAAGGGAAAGGAGGAAAACGCGGGGAGTTTGATCTTGCCTCAAGACGTTTTGCCGCCCTTTATAAAAATGTAGATATGAACAGGCGTGCCCTGACCGGTTTTTTTGAACTTAACGATAATCAAAAGATCAAAGCTGAAGAAATCATCCATCAACTCAACCGGAATGTGGACAAAGTTATAATAAAACGCAAGGTGTTTTCAGGAAAAAAGGATAAAAACACTTTTTTTGAGGTTCTTTTTGCATACAACGGCAGGTTATATTTCAGGAATTTAAAGGGAAAACGGGTGGAGATCCTTATAATCGGAACAAAAAATTCCCAGGCAAGAGACATGGATTTCATTCGCCAGTTCTAAAATAAGATTTTCGATCCTAATTCAAGGCAGGCATGAAGGTGTGATGGAAAGGTGTGTAATTTTTGGTTGCAAAACATATTTTAAAAAGTTATCTTGACCAATATTTGGAATAATAAGGGTTTTATAAAATTGCAGGCATCTGCAATATGGACAGCTTGTTTTTAAAATAAATTTAAAAAATTATCAGAATTATGGATTAAAAATGACAAATCAGCCTCAGATACCTCAAATGCAGATTAAACCGGACCAGATCATTGATATCATTATCAGGGGAAAATGGTTTATTATAATACCTCTCTGTATCTCTTTAACAATTGGTCTTTACATAACCCTGACCTCCGGCAGAACTTATCAGGCATCCACATTGATTCTGGTTCAGCCCCAGAGGGTGCCCACAAGCTACGTTCGATCGGTTGTCAGTTCAACCATCTCCCAGAGGATCAACACCATTTCCCAGCAGATTCTAAGCAGGACCAATATTGAAAAAATAATTGACCAGTTTGGATTGTATGAAAATGCGGATAATATGTACCTTGAGGACAAGGTTGCAGCCATGCGCAAAAGAATTCAGGTAAGAATAGATCGTGCAAGAGGCGGTGCCGAAGCATTCAGTATTGTTTTTAAGGGAAGCGATCCTGAAAAGGTGATGCGGATTGCAAACACCCTTGCAAGCTATTTTATGGATGAGAACCTCAAGGTACGTGAAGCACAGGCCATGGGTACAAGCAATTTTTTAGACTCTCAGCTTAAACAGCTGAGAAAAAATCTTCAAGACCGTGAGAAAAAACTTGCATATTACAGGGCAAAACACCTTGGCGGGCTCCCGGATGAGCTTGAATCCAATTTAAGAGCCCTTGACAGGCTCCAGGCCCAGCTTGTTGACAAACACGCTGCGTTAAGGGATGCAAGAAATGCACTTGCCACTATCCAGGCCCAGATTGCCCAGTCAAAAGAAATGAATTCACAGGCTTTAAATGATCAGTTTGGCGGCTTT
>WFQS01000373.1 GCA_015486915.1 Desulfobacteraceae bacterium | reverse complement strand
GCAAATACATCTCTTCCTTTTAAACTACATTCTAAAGCCTCTATCGCTTTATTGTAAAACGAATTCATATGTTTACCCGCCTTTTCTATGGATTTGTTCTAATGTAGATATAATACAAAGACTTGTCAAGAAAAAATTTTGTTTAAAAGCAATACCCTATTTGCACAGGCGCCAATTTTTCACACCTTGTATTTTTTTATTATAATTTTTTTCTCCTGTTTCGTATAATTTTTGAATCATAACATCCAGGGTCAGGGGACGGTTAGGCCTACCCAATTACAGGAACCCCAACAATAAACGGTTTTAAACCACCAGGGTGCCTTTGGACAAAATCATTGTAGTTCTTCAGATATTTATCGGTATTCTCAACCGCGTCGAGCCACATCCGGACCCCGAGAATCATTTCCTTGCAAAAGCTTGGCAAATCTATACACAGCGTATCGTTCATTATCCCATAGTGAACGACATTCGTTGTAGAACCCGGTTCGATGAAAATGATGCGCGAGTATTTGTTCTTCGGATGGACTGTTTTACCTTGATGAAGCATGGAGCACCGAAAGAGATAACAAGACTCGCCATCCAGCGGGTTTTCCATATCAGAAATATGCTCTTTGGCATGCCCAGGAAGGCTGTCGCGCAACACATCCATAAAGCGAGGCCTTCCCCAACGCTCATACCATTCTATATATTTGACTTTGCTTGCTAACCCATAGTCTGAATCCAAGGCGCCTGCTATATCCGGGAGTGCCAGAGCCATAAACAGAGAAAGGTAGTAGTTTCCCGAGTCTATTGATCGCTCAAGCTGCTCCACTATATCCCGCATACCTCATACTCCCTTCTCGTCTAACGTTTGAACTCACTGGTTTTTACGGAGCGCAGCGGAGTAAAAATCCAGTGCAGTGATTTGTTAGCGACCTTTCATGTACTTTTTCTTCTTTTTTCGATCTCCTTTTGAAACCAGTCTGACCATGCTTCCATGTCTAAATAGAGTTGTTGTGTTATATCACAGAGAGGAAGAAGTTGATGTAAATTAAAAGGCCTTTCAGCCAATTTTGCATGTAGCCCTCCTTTTTCCTTATATTTATGTGACAAGCTAATATAATGAGAAAACAATTCATTTGAAGTAAGTATTAGGACTGGATTATTCGTTTTGCCCTCTTTCCAATATTTTCTCCCTTGCCTCACTATTGGACGAATTAATCTTTTTTCTTTTTGGGTAAGGGTTGAATTTAGAGTAGAAAATACAATAACTGAACCTGGAAATTCCTTTGCAATAATCTTCATTCTTTCAATATCTTTTTTCTCAAACCGATTGAATGTTTTGCATTCAACAAACAATAACTCTCGCTTTGGCTTTCCGAATTTGGATTTCTGAAAAAAAAGTGCTAAATCAGCCTCAATATCTATATGATTTTTTTTTGCTAAAAAGCTAAATATGGGCGTAGTCGCCCCATCTAAAGTCCGTGTAAAGAAATAGTAAGTCAGAAGAACTGTATAAACGCCAAATGCCTGTTTTGGTAAGCTGAAAGGTCCAAAAGAACGATAAGACCACTTAATGTCATCAGGTAACTGTGAATGTATGTCAGATTTGTTTAGGCAGATCGGGCATTTAGTTTCATAGCCAAATTCTGAAAGGGAATGCCACGAGTGTTGCTGACAAATTGGACATTGAATATCTACACCAATGCGAAATATTTTCAATTCAGTTAATCGTTTTAGCAAACCTTTTGGGTCACGGTTAAATTTGTCCTCGTTTGTAATTTTTCGAATCTCAGCCCAGAAAGCTTTTTTCAGGAGAGATTTTCCTTCACTCATTTTGTTTAAAAGTTTAATAAGGCCTGGTCTTGTCAAAATGGCTATGCCCCAACTGCCTCCGAGTTGTTTTAACATCTGTTTTGCAATTAGCCCAGGCGATGAAACTTTAACTGTCCAGCTTTTAGATTCCAGCCAAGATGTCATGACATTCTCGGCTAATGGAGGTGATAAAGTCATTCTCCATTTTGTATGTGTTGATAGATAAACTAAACCTTCATTAGAAATACGCCATTCTCTAAATCCTATTGCTCCGATTGAATGTGCTATAACTTCAATTCCATCTGGAATTACTTCTGCATACGGCTCGCCTTCGTCACCATATATTCTTATATTAATTTCATTTGCAAACCTATATGTACCATGGCCTCCAAACCTACTTGCAAAATCCGGATCGATTGTTCTCAAAGAAATGTGATCAGGTATTGTTTGGAGATCATGTTGCTCTTCCTTTACTTCCAGCTTACACCCCCCAACGCCGTCCTTTTCTCTTGCCCAATTATCCCAAATACGCGGGTACCAATGTTGCATTGAATATTTGAATTTCTCTGGATTGTCAGGCTTTGGTAGTTTTAATGATAATGTAAAATCGTTAAGCTCAGACTCAGAAATATTTCGACTTTTCAATATGGTTGTATGGTGAAACATATTTGGATTGTGGCGATATGGAATGAAGTTTTCTTCAATAAATTTTATAGCAATGGATTTTACATCATCTAAATCGCAAACCTGTTTGGCTATCGGGATGATATTCCAACCACTTGCTCGGAGATTCCAGTAATCAATTATATCAAGTGCATTATTTGCATCCATCAAGAAAATACATTGACCATCATGATGCGAATTAACCCGTAGCGGAGTAATTTCCATCATAGTTAAGCGTCTCGGGAATAGCTTCCTGCTGGAAAAGTTTTTTGTGTAATCGTGAATTGTTAATTGGGAGCGATCAATGCTGAGTAATTGGTCAAAAGTTTCAATCACCATATCATCAATTGACTTGGGCAACACGCCAAAAATACTAGCTAAAAAAAGTTTGAATTTAGAGCTAATGTTAGGGAAAAAGATTTGCAATGGTTCTTTCCGAATAAATTTAAACTCCTTTTTGTATATGTGGTGAAGAATTTCAAATATTCCAATCCCATAGCAAGGGGTTCCGTCATCTTCAATACCGGATATTATTTCATCAGGTTGAATAATTTTCTCATCAGGAATTTTGTAGCCATCAAGTTTTATATTTCCTATTGGGACAAATAAGTCTGGGTCGAAAGCTTTTATATAACCTTCAACAATGTTTTTACCTGTTACATTCCTTGACAATTTATCCCCCCAAACTTTAGGGGTTCGACGATAAAAAGGAATTATAGGGTTGAATGCCCCGCCCCAAAGTATGGAGTTAATTTGAATAGCTTTTAAAAGAGAGTGCCTATCTCTGGGTGATACAAGAAATGCCAATTTTAACGGCCTTAATCTTATGTCAATTGTGCCAACTGGCATTAATCACCTCAAATAACCTTAATTATCAGATTATTGTCGCTAACAATTTATTAAACATACACTATTATGCACTATGAAGCGGATGTTGGTCAAGCTTTTACTTTTTTCTTGTGTTTTTACCGAAATAAAGGCGCATAGTTATTATAAATGTATTTATATCCTGTTATTTTGTGATGGTTTATATATTTTACAACCGGATTAAACAATACATCTTTTCCATAGCAAACAATAATCTATAATCCCCGTAAATTAAGAAAAACTTCTCCAAAAGT
>WFQS01000372.1 GCA_015486915.1 Desulfobacteraceae bacterium | reverse complement strand
CCCAAAGAATTTAACGATACAAAAATCATGTATCTACACGCCCATGGACCCGGAATTGTATGGACAAGAAACAGGCCTGTAAGAAAACTCGAAGACATGAAAGGCCTTAAACTAAGGGGACACGGTACAAGCGCAAAAGTTATAAAAGCTCTCGGCGGAACCCCGGTTGGTATTCCAATGCCTGAAACATATCAAAGTATTCAGAAAGGTACTGTGGATGGAGGAGTTTTTCCATGCGAATCAAACAAGGGATGGAAACTTGGAGAAGTTGTAAAATATGGAACTGCTGATTTTTCCGCAGCCTATACAACCGGTTTTTTTGTCACAATGAACAAGGATAAATGGAATTCCCTGCCTGCAGATATACAGAAAACCATAGAAGAAATTAATAAGGAATGGATAGTAAAACATGGTAAGGCATGGGATCACAGTGACCTTGTAGGTATTAAATATTTTCTGGGACAGGGCGGTGAACTCATAGGACTTAATAAGAAAGAATCCATGAGATGGAAAAAGGCTGTAAGACCTATTATTAATAACTATATAAAAGTATTAAATAAAAAAGGCCTCGACGGTGAAGAGATTGTAAAATTTATTGAACAGGATCTGAAAAAATCGGAATAGATAGTCCTCTTTTTTTTAAAGTATCTGAAAAGAGCACCTGACTTTTAAGGTAAAATAATTTTTCAGACTCTGATTTTTTAAACTCTGATGAATTTTAATTAATCATGATATCTATGCTGCATTACAGGCGGTGAGCTTTTTAAAAAATGATCCCGCCTGTATGCACACGGATTAAATTTGAAGGACTTTTGTAAAAAAATGAATAAGTTCTGGGCTTTTCTGGATTATATCCAGGACAAGATGAAAATAATCAGCGCCATCTGCCTTGCCGGAATGGTTTTATTAACCTGTGTTGATGTTGTTGGAAGGCTTTTAAACCATCCTATTTTCGGGGCGGAAGAGATAGTTGCTATCCTGTCAACCTGTGTCATTGCGTTAAGCCTTCCATACGCTCATAAGGAAAAATGTCATATTGGCGTTGAAATACTGATGCGTCTCTTTTCTTTAAAAACTCAGGCTGTGGTGAAATTTTGTACAAATGTACTGGCCCTGGTTCTGTTTGTTATTGTGACATGGAGAATGGCGTTATACGCGCAAACAATGCAAAAGGTAGGTGAGGTATCAATGAATCTTCAATTTCCCACTTATTACATTATTTACCTGCTGTCCTTTTGTTTTTTTGTTTTTTCACTTTTTATCCTTCAGGATATTTTTAAATTTTTCAAAAAATAAGGGAAGAATTAGATGGATCCGACTCTGATTGGTATTATCGGCATTATTATAATGGTGGCTATTTTTATGACAGAAATGCCAGTTGCCTATGTTATGACCCTTGTTGGGTTTGTGGGCTTCAGCATTATTATATCAATGAAAGGAGGACTGAACCTTCTTTCGAGAAATTTTTACGGGTCATTTTCTTCCTATGATTTAACAACCATCCCCCTGTTTATTTTAATGGGCCAGATCGCATTCAACAGCGGGATCAGCCGCAAGCTGTACAGTACGGCTTATAAATTTCTGGGTCATACAAGGGGCGGACTTGCCATGGCAACGGTAACCTCCTGTACTGCCTTTGGCGCAGTATGCGGTTCTTCACCTGCCACAGCGGCCACAATGGCAACTGTTGGAATGCCTGAAATGAAGCGCTATAATTACAGCAACGAACTTGCTGCAGGCTCTGTGTCTTCGGGCGGGGGGCTGGGAATGATAATGCCCCCGAGTATTGTACTTATTATCTACGGTATATTAACGGAGCAGTCCATAGGTGCTTTATTTGTCTCGGGAATTTTTCCAGCCATACTTATAACAATACTTTTTATCATATGCATCTATATAACATGCAGGATTGACCCTTCGCAGGGGCCTGCAGGAGAGAAATTTACATTAACGGAAAAATTAAAATCCCTCACCGGTTTAATTGATATATTCCTCGTGTTTATCCTTGTTATCGGCGGGTTGTTCAAAGGATTCTTCACCCCGACTGAAGCTGCAGCAGTGGGGGCTTTTGGTGTTTTGATGATATCTGTTGTCCGCCGCCAGATTACCTGGGAAGGTTTTGTAAATGCATTGTATGAAACTCTCAGAAGCTCATGCATGGTCATGTTTCTTGTGGCAGGAGCCATTATTTTCGGGAAATTTCTTGCAGTTACCAGAATTCCCTTTGATATTGCAAGCTGGGTAAGCGGATTTTCTCTCCCGTCATATGCAATTATGGGAATTATTATAGCCATATATTTCATTGGCGGATGCTTTATGGATTCCTTAGCCCTTATCATGCTCACCATCCCCATTTTTTTCCCCATCGTGGTAAATCTCGGCTATGACCCTATCTGGTTCGGTGTCATCATCGTTCTTATCACTGAAATGGGAGTGATCACTCCGCCCGTTGGAATCAATGTTTACGTGGTCTATGGAGTGTCCCAGCGGATTGTGGACGATATACGGCTTGAAGAAATTTTCAAGGGGATATTCCCCTTTCTCATTGCCGTTGTGGTCGGTATAATTATTTTAATGATTTTTCCCGAGATCATACTTTATCTTCCCCATCTGATGTATTGATGATCAGGAGATCAGAAAGAGAGTAATAAATCAGGCTTTTAGCCGTACATCGGGTTGATTGATTGTCTCTGTATCTATTGTTTTAGATGCTTGCATTGTTTTGTTCGTTTAATGCATTTTTAACATTCATAGCCTTGCGACTGATTTCTTCAATACTTTGATTATCCCATAGATCTCTTTGCCATTTTGTGTAGTCAAATGGTTCCCGTTGAATTAAGGCAACAAATTTTTCAGCTCCAATATTGCCTAAAGAAGACGTAAGAGCTTGAAAACCTTTTAATTTAATTTCTGTATCTGTTATCATTATGGCACCTCTTTAATAAAACCAATTGGATCTATAATCGTTAATTCTTCAATTAATATGTTTTTATTTAAAATTTTATCATCCGTTGTCAAGAAGTATTGGCAATTGGCAGAAATAGCACATGAAATATGCAGTGCGTCTTTACTTCGCAATCCTATTTGATGTAATTTTTTTGCTTTATTGAGAATTTTTGTTTCTTCATCAAAATTCATGACTGCATAATTTTTCCATTCTCTGATAGCCCTTTTTCTTTCTTCAAAAGGATTTGCTTCATTTTCTGCTTCCAGGATATAAGACCATACAAGATCAAGATTCCCTGCTTCAATATCAGTTTGAATTTTGAGTTTTGCTTCTGATTCAAGCCTAATCCTAAGCTGCATTTGATCATCATAGGGTCGATTAAAACAACAATTATCTAAATAAACTTTCATATTTGCTAACCTTTTTACAAAAAATATTTGTCGTTGATCATCCTCAACTCAGGCAATTAAATAGAATTATACATTTTTTTTGTTATATAAGGAACAGGTAATTTGTTTTTTAATGCATTTTTGAGTAAATATTTGGCCAATTTCTCCTTAGGCTCGTCTATCTATCACTGCTTATAGCATACTAATGCTATGTGAGCAGGCCAAAATGGGCTAAAATGCCTATTTTTGGATATTAATAATGTAATTTCAATTGGTTATCTCAGTCAGACCCCATTAACCTACCGGTTTTTGTAGCGAAGCGGAGTAAAAATTCAGTGAAGCGATTTATTATGCCATTTACTCGGCATTCATATTCTTCAAAATTTTCTTTGCCAGTGGCTCTTTTATTTCCTTATGCCGAGGTACAGCCTCAATTACACCATTCTT
>WFQS01000371.1 GCA_015486915.1 Desulfobacteraceae bacterium | reverse complement strand
TGGGGAATTGCAAATCTATAATTGCCGGTTCCCACAATGAGAACAGACACAATGGCCAGGGTCAAGGGGATCATTATCTGAATATCCGTGCCTTGTCCGGGAATTGAATCAATCGTTATATGTCCTCTTATCTGGTCTATATTGGTTTTGACAACATCCATGCCAACCCCTCTGCCTGATATATCTGTGATTGTATCCGAGGTCGAGAAGCCGGGCTTAAAAATAATATTAATTTTTTCACTGTCAGTCATGAAATTCAATTCCTGTTCTGTAATGATTCCTTTTTTTACAGCAGATAATGCAATTGTCTCCGGATCCATACCTTTTCCATCATCTTTCAAATTAATATAAACATGTCCTCCCTGGTGTACAGCCCTTATTTGAATCATTCCAGTTTCAGGTTTTTTTGCTTTTAACCTTTCATCAGGTAATTCAATGCCATGGTCAAGGCTGTTTCGCAACAGATGGATTAAAGGATTGGCAAGTCCTTCAAGAATTGTCCTGTCCAGTTCAACTTCGCCCCCCACCATGGTATAATTAACCTTTTTCGAAAGTTTTTTTGCAGTATCCCTTACAATTCTCCTGAATCTTTCAAAAAGTTTACCCACGGGCTGCATCCTCATTTGCATTATATATTCCTGAATTTCAGATGTGACCCTGTCAAAGTTCTGCATAATAACCGCATCTGATTTTTTTTCTTTTAAATAGTGTTCCAGGATGGGATGGAGCTGATTTCTCGTCAGGACAAGCTCCCCTGCCAGGTTCATCAATTTTGCCACAAGCCGGGTATTTATTCTGATGTTTTCATCAGTTCTTTTTTGATATGATGGGTCTGCTTTATTATCATCAGAGATTTTCTTTCTATCCGGTATCACCTCCATGTCCGGAATTTCCACTTTTTCCTTTGTAGTTTTTTCCCTTTGACGCGTTATTGTTTCATGCGTATTCTCTGTATCTTTTGTGTTTTCTGTCTCATTTGTTTTTGATGTATTATCCTTTACAGAGTCAGGAATGAAAACAAATTGAGCATGATCCAATGCAACAATTTGTTCTGAATTAATTTCAAGTACTTCAGAAAGGAACCCTATATCCAGTATAGTGGCAAGAACAAGATTGAATATTTTTCCTTTCAGTTCCTGTTCATTCAAATCCGGCTTAAGATCACTAAACAGAATATCGGATGAATCTTCAATATCTTTTATCATGTCTGATGTATTTTTATGCTTTATTAGAAGGTCCTGTTCACCGTAAATTAAAACCTTATATACAAATTTTCCTTCATCAAATGCTTTTCTTACTTTCGCCTGTTCAATGATAACCTTTGTATTGTTCAGTGTTATAAAACCGTTTGTTGAATTTTGTGAAATTATTTTTTCAAGGCTCTGTTTTTCATTTACATAGTCAATGGTTGATGTTGAATCAATATTTTCAATCAGGGATTTTATTTTATCTAAACCTGCAAACAGGGTATCAATAATATCAGGGGACAGATTAATTTTTTTGTCCCTTATTCCCATGAGCACATTTTCAATGGAATGACTGAGAATACCAAGGTCATTAAGTTCACAGAAACCAGCCCCGCCCTTTATACTGTGAATAGCTCGAAATGCACTGTTTATAACCTCTGAGACTGTATTGGAGGTGTCCTTTTCCATTGTGAGGAGATCGGATTCCAGTTTTTCGATATCCTCTTTGATCTCAATGATAAATTGATCCCTTAGTTTTTTATCAATCAGGGGTGGGGGGTCAGAACCTGCCATTTTATACCTCGGTTTCTCCTTTTAACATGGATATTTTTTTTATAATTTTTTCAGGGCACAGTATAGCAATGATTTCCTTGTCAAGTCTTGCAACACCCTGCAGATATTGTCCCATTTTTTTTTCTGTGTTTGCAGGACATGGCTCGATTCCATATCCGGGCACATTGATAATGTCGCCAATGGTATCCACAACAATACTCAAATCAAGGTGTTTCATGATAATATTATGGGAATCGGGCGTGATTTTTCTTGAAGACAGTCCAAATACAACTCCGAGGTCGACAACGGTAATAGTCTGCCCCCTTAAATTCATCAACCCCCATATAAAATCAGGAGAATTCTGAACCGTCGTTATCTCTGTTAACTGAATGACTTCCCTTATTTTCAGGATATCTATGCCCATGAGGTAATTATCCACTCTAAATGATACAAACTGCTGTGATTCAGTATTTTTAATGTCAGAAGAATTCATAGTTAAGGATCGAAAATTTTATAAGTTGAACGAAATTGCTTGTCTTCCGGCCCATCTACTTCGTTGCATCAAAGGTCGAATACGTTGAGTATGCAACCTTTAATGCGCCTTGTATATGGGCCGGAATTCTGCGCTATTTCTGTTCAACTTATTTCATCTCCGATCCTAAATCAAGTTTATTAAAGATTTTGTATTACCATCTGCCTGCCTTCACGATCATCCGGATCACTTGAATCTATTTCCATTATTTTGCAGGCCCCAAGCTTGTGTTTTACAACCATGGAGGATTTAGGGCCCACAATTTTGTTTCCTGCCAGGATGTTCCTGTTTATTCTGACAACAGGAACCGGTTCATCAAATTCAGCAATTTCTTCCATGGCTTTTTTTTCAAGTTTTGTTATCTCAAGTTCGCTTGCGCCGGAGGTTATTTTTTTTTCATAGTTTGAGATGTCCTTTGTTATTTTATCCTGGTTACTGAAAATATTTTTTATGATATCATCGTACTCTTTCATTGTATTTTCCATCTCTTTAATTTCCCTCACAACTTTTATCATTTCTGCCTTTTTGCTTTTAAGGGATAATAATTCCTGTTTCAGAGAAGATATCTTCTTCATCATTGTTTCCTGAGCAAAGGAGTAGTCAGCAACTTTTTTGTGCATTTCAAAATTTTTATTTTCAAGCAGTTTCTTTTTCTGCTCAAGAACGTCAAGGGCTGCCTGCTGTTTTTCTATTTTTTTATCAAATATAACTTCAAGCCTTACCATATGGTCATCAACTCCGGCTTTAATCGTGGATGGTGAGGCCTTTAATGTCCCGACCAGTCCGAGAGTAAAGCCTTTTTTAGCAGCTATTAAAGATGATGTAACCCTGCCGTTATCGTTGATACATTCCCCGCTCACGGCAATATCTGATTCCATTATTTCCTTTATAATGGTAATATTTCCAAATGCGTCAACTTTTGAATTGTTGATAAACTTTGACTTTACATTGCCACTGGTTGTTACCTGTGCATTTATAATACCTGTAGATACGTTGAGGTTTCCCGATAAAGTTATGATCCCACCGTTAATTTCACCTGCTGTAAGGTCCACACAGTTCACATGAAAACCTTCTTTTACGACACCTTTGACAAAGACATTCCCGTTAAAATTGATATGACCGGTTTCAAAATCCACATTGTTTTTTATGTTCAATTCCTTGAGTACAGAAACAACACCTGCTGTATTAAGGGATGGCTGGCCTTCTATGGCTGCATATATTTTCAGGCCGCTTTCATCAAGTTCTGTACCTGAGCCGTTTTTAAAAACACAATCTTTAACATCATCCACCGGGATGGGCTCTCCAAATATGTCAAGGCCCAATTTTCCCTTTATAAGTGGTATTTTTTCAGCAAGAAGAGCTCCTTTTTCCACAAAGGGAATGTCCCCCCTGTCCCTGAAATCAATTGTTCCATCCTCTGCAACAATACCGGGTTTCTGATATTCTGTATTAAAATGATACCTGACTTGTGCATTTTTCCCGGGTTCAGGGTATCTTCCCATTGCGATTGTAAATTTTTTTTCAGGATCAGATGCGTACCTCATAAATCCAAGTATAAGTTTATCCTCCACAACTCCGAATCGTATCCCGTGTTTTTGAAGGAGATCTTTAACAGGTTTGATGTCTGAACTTCCATGGAGACTTTTGGGAAGCCTTATATAGGCCTTTGTTTTATCCGGTGAGATCTGCAGGTCAATAAGGATATCTTTTTTTGAGGAGGATAACAAAGAGGATATGCCCGAACTTTCAGCGATTTCATTAATTCTGTGATGTGCCCTGAAAAGCTCATCTCTCAGTTGAGCAGTTATTGCATTCTCCTGTACAAGAATGTCACCAAGTGTCATGCAGTTACTGTCATGCTCAAAATAATTCAGCTGTTTTATGAATGCCTGCTCAATTGTTTGAACAGAAACAGCCTCCCGTTTTATCAGTTCCTCTGCAAATTCACGATCCTTAAGCCTTATTTCAATGAGTCGTTTTTTAACCATTAACCGGCTTAGTTTTATCCTGTCTATAAGGTTCAAATCAATAAGGCATTGTTCAATGGAAAGGCCTGGAGGAGTTTGTTTTTCTGCTTTTGCATGTTCTTTTTCAACTCTTTCAAGTTCCTTTTCTGTGATATACCCTTCCTGGTATGCAAGTTTTGCTGTGTCAGGAATATCTGTATATTCATCAATGTTTAATTTCTTTCCATCCTGATGATCATGATCCAATCCTATTTTACTGACTAAGGGCTCGGTTTTTCTAACAACACATTCAATAATAAGATCAATGATTTCATATTGTTCACTATCATATTGACTTGACTTTTTTGCACTGGGTCTAAATGGAAATTCTATGCCATTGTTTTCTGAGATTTCTTTAAAAAATGAATCTATCTGGGTCTTTATGATATTAAATGCTTTTAAAAGAGAGTTTGGTTTTAATAGAATATTTTTTAAAAGGACTGTGTTAAGTCCTTGAAATTTTTTGTTTTTATTTTGTTCTTCCTTTATTTTTGCAAGTGCGTTTTGAAGAGATTTTTTTTCATCCTGTTTTAATTTGATCTCATCAAGGAATTTTTTATTCTTGTACTTTAATTGCTTTGCAACTTTAAAAAATTGCAGCGTCTGGCTCCTTGTGATATTGATGAGCTTTTTTTTTTCAGCGTACCTGTCGTAAATTTTTAATTCGGATTTTATTTTTTTTATCAGATCTTCAGTCTCAGGTGGTTTAATAATATATTTATGTATGGCTCCGTGATTAATGGCCTTAATGACAGATGAAAAATCAGGGTACCCCGTTAAAAGGATTCTCCTTGATAAGGGACTTACCTCTATTGTTTTGTTCAAAAATTCAATGCCTTTCATGCCGGGCATCTCCTGATCAGAAATAATAAGGGCAAAGGCAGTCTCAACACTTTCTAAAATTCTAAAGGCCTGTTTGGCATTCAGGGCTGAAATGATTTTTGAGAATTTTTCCCTTTTAAGTGTTCTGCGCATGGTATTCAAAAATGACTCATCATCATCAACAATCAGAATTCCATAATTTGTTATCTCAGACATTTTCATCTCCGATTTTATTTCTGAAAAAATATTTTTATTTCATGTTAATAACGGCCATGGGGCCGATTTTGGCTGGTTCTTATTCGCCCTTTACCAAATCACGAAAAGCCGCCCTGATCCTCGGAGTTCTTTATATTAAATGAATCACTTTCAGGCATTTCAAATCCGTTTCTTATTGCAATATCGCTGAATTGTTCAAATAGTTCTTTTAATAATTCCACGTAAAGATTGTTTAGTTTATCCTGTTCAAGCATATTTTTTTCCTTGAGCAGTTTTTCAATTCTTTCTAAGGAATTGTCTTGTTTTGGCTTGTCAGCCTGAATTTTAATTTGTCTTTCGAGTTTATCTATTTCCCTGTTTAAATTTTCAATGTTTTTTTGATGCGTTTCTGTTTTTTCCCTCAGCTCACAGTTCAATTCATAAAGTTTCGTATTCTGATCCTTTGCAAGACGTAAAAGCTGCTCATTTTCAACAATGAGCTCAAACTGCTTCAGACCTTCCTGTATGGCATTCATGAATTCCTTGGTGTCCCATGGCTTGGATATATATCTGTGTATTGCTCCCTTGTTAATTGCTTCAAGAACAGCATCCATATCTGAATATCCGGTGACAAGGAAACGTATGGTGTCCGGAGAAATTTTTCTGGCCTGCTCAAGGAATTCACTTCCCCTCATACCGGGCATGCGCTGATCTGAAATAATAATGGAAAACGGAGCTGAAGCCTTTTGAACTTTTTCAAGTGCCTTGTTTCCATTGGGTGCATAGGCAAAATTTATCTTAAGCCTTTTGAGAATTCTCGCTATAGATTTACCGACATTTTCATCATCATCTACGATTAATACCTTGTGAATAAATTTTTCCTGCTTATTCTTGCCATAAGAGGCTGCTTCATTATTCTTATCTGCTTCTTTATTCATATCGTTATCCATATTTTTATATTAGACTCCTGCCAGATACCTTGAATTATAAGAGTTTTATTTTTTATCAGAATTTTTAATTTTTTAAAGCCGTCAAAATGTCATTAGATTGGCTTTATGGCCGTTTTTTTATATGAAACTCCTGTTAAGTACCATTAATCACAAGAGTTTCATTTTTTGTTGTGAGGCCGTATAGAGTCTTCAGATCTGCCTCATGGCAGTTATAACGATTATATATACGCTGAAGTCTCTATTTGGAAATCCCCTCAATTTCTTTTTTGCTAAAAGGCAGGATCACAGAGAAGACACTTCCTCTGCCCATGTCACTTCTTACCTCAATTCTTCCGCCGTGATTTTTAACAATATTATATGCTGTATTGAGTGACATTCCTCTTCCATTGTCAATATCATCTGCTGCGGTGTCTGCGGCAAAAAAAGGGTCAAATATTTTGGATAAATTGTTTTTTTCAATTCCTTTACCAGTATCAGAAACAGTAATAATTATGTTCTTGTTGTCCGTTTTAGTGGAGATACGTATTCTGCCCTTTTCCATGGTGGCCTTTGCAGCATTTGACAACAGGCAGAAAAAGACCTGATTAAGTTCAGCAGGATTACATACAATGGAGGGAATTTTTCCAAAATTAACTGAAACCTGCTCCCTGAATTTAATATTTTTTTGAATGATATTTAAGACGGATAGAATTTCCCTGTTTATGTCGGTTTTTTTCTCTTTTGGTTCACCTGGGTGTGCAAAGGTTCTTAACTCACGGACAAGATCGGTGATTTTTGTAATTCCTTTTTTGTTTTCATTTAAAAGATCCCTGGTATCCTGAAGAATAAAATCAATATCAATATTATCTTCCACTGTTTTGATATTAGTTGTCATTATCTGTATTTCATTGGAAATATTATAAGTGCCATCCTCTGCAATCAAGGACACAAGTTTTCTATACTTTTGTATTAAATTTA
>WFQS01000370.1 GCA_015486915.1 Desulfobacteraceae bacterium | reverse complement strand
TTTTTTTTATTGTACTGTTGTTATTGCTTTCCTGTGCCGATACAAAAACAATGGCAGGAGAGGTAAAGGAATATGCAGTTAAAGCGGCATTTGTGTTTAACTTTACTAAATTTATCCACTGGCCTGAAAAATCATTCAAAAACCACAAAAAAGCATGGCAGCTTTATTTTATTGGCAATAACACCGTCGCAAACGCATTTAACAAGTTGAACGGGAAAAGCAGCGGGCAGAAAAAAATTGATGTCCACCGCCTGTTCCCCCATGAAAAATGCAGAAAATGTGATATTATTTTTATCAGTCGGGCGACAGACAGCTCTGTTTTGAAAAAAATCATTTCCAGGTTAAAGGGAAAACCGGTTTTAACCATAGGAGAGACAGAGGAATTTACAAAACTTGGCGGAGTGATCTCTTTTTTTATCGAAAATGATCGTCTGCATTTTAAAATCAACACCCGTGCAGCAGAAAAACAGGGGCTGAAATTCAGTTCACGTTTATTGAGGCTTGCTGTGATCGTGGATGGCAGTAAATGAAAAAAACAACGAAATTATTATTTAAAAACCGTTCAATAAAGACAAAACTCATTCTGGTTCTCGGCTTTACAGCTCTATTGGCAATATTGATGGTTTCTACGACCCTTATAGTGAACGAGAGGTACAATACCAGAAAAAACCTTGTCCAGGAACTAAAATCCATTGCAAATCTTGTTGCTTTAAATACCGGCGCTGCAATGATGTTTAATGATGAGCAGGCAGCAGGAGAAAATCTTGATTCCCTTGCGGCAAAACCAGAAATTATTGTTGCTGTGCTCTATGATGAGAATGGAAACATCTACAGTCAATACAGCCGTGAGAACATAGATGCCGGTAAAATTGTTTCAGAGTTAAGATCAGTTTTTAAAACACCGAAAGAAACAATGGATCAATTAAAAACACACGGTATGCTCAGCTATATGTTAAACGGGCATTTTCATATGATTGTACCTGTAATTTTAAAGGGAAGTTTTCTCGGCGGTATACATCTTGTGGATAATATGCAGCGCGTTAAAAAACAGCTGCATTCCTATTATATTGTAGTTGGTGGTATTATTCTGCTTACACTTATTGTGGTCCTCCTGCTTGCCTCAAAATTGCAGTCTCTTTTTACAGGACCATTGTTTTCTGTAATTGATTCCATGAACCAGGTTTCTGAACAGAAAGATTATAAGATACGTGTTAAAAACCAGAGTGATGATGAATTCGGTATTTTGGTGTATCATTTCAATAAAATGATAGAGGAAATTCAAAAAAGGGATATAGATCTTAAAGAATACAGCGCAGGTCTTGAAAAAATGGTTGCAACAAGAACAGAAGATCTTTCAAAAGCAAAAAAAGATCTTGAAAAAATGGTTGTCAACCTTAAAAAAGCAAAAGAAGAGGCTGAGGAAGCAAGCAGAATAAAATCTCAGTTCCTGGCAAACATGAGCCATGAAATAAGGACACCGATGAATGGAGTCCTCGGGATGACAGAGCTTTTGTTAGATACGGAACTTGCTGAAAATCAATACCGTTTTGCAAGCTCCATATACAGTTCAGGTGAGTCTCTTCTTGCAATCATAAATGATATACTTGATTTTTCAAAAATTGAGGCAGGAAAGCTTAAACTGGAATCCATAAATTTTAACCTGGAGCAGCTCATCAAGGATGTAACCGAGTTGTTTTTTTCAACTGCCTGCGCAAAAAAACTTGAGCTTAACGTATTTATAGATGAAGGGACTTTTCTGTATCTGAAAGGTGATCCCACAAGGCTTAAGCAGGTGCTGGTCAACCTTATGGGAAATGCCATTAAATTTACTGAAACAGGAGAGGTCGCTGTCAGGGCATCAACAAAAATCATAGATGAGAATTTTGTAAATTTAAATATTTCCATTATTGATACAGGCGTTGGTATAGGTGAGCATGACCGCGAGAAACTTTTCAGGCCGTTTTCCCAGATTGATGGTTCAACAACACGTAAATACGGAGGAACAGGTCTTGGACTTGCCATTTCAAGACAGCTTGTTTCTCTGATGGGTGGATTTTTAGATTGTGAAAGCAAAAAAGGGAAAGGGACAAAATTCTTTTTTACCCTGCCCATGGAAAAAGCAGTTGAAACGGAAAAAGATCAACCAAAGCAGGATGAACCGGATAAGGCTCTGACTCAACCTGTTTCAGCAGGAGATACCCTGGCCCTGGATGCGAAAGATATGGAGAATGTGAAGAATGCAGGGAATAAGAAAGATACAGCAGATACCACGCTGCTCAACATGCATGTCCTTGTTGCAGAAGACAATTTGACAAACCAGGATGTTGCCATTGCAATGCTTAAAAAATGCGGATGCAGGGTAAGCCTTGCAGAAAACGGCAAACAGGCCGTTGAAATATTTTTACAGGAAAAGCCCGATCTTGTTTTAATGGACTGCCAGATGCCGGAAATGGACGGCTACCAGGCCAC
>WFQS01000369.1 GCA_015486915.1 Desulfobacteraceae bacterium | reverse complement strand
GGGGAGAGGAGAAAAGCCGGTCCCCACTGCAGGTCTTCACGGCCATAGGAGAGCAGAATATTTTCGCTGGCAGGCAGGCGGACGGCGTATTCATGGATAAAAAAATCTACATCGGTCTTTGACCGTCCTTTGTTGGAACCTTCATCCCAATATTTATCACTTAATTCCAGGCGGGGTTTAAAACTTACTCTCAGTTTTGAAAATGCTGCCCGAAAATCCGGCCTGAAAGAAGAGTTCAGCGTATAATGGCAAATATTAAGATAATTGTCGGGATTAAGGTCGGATGCCGCCGGCTGTTGAACTCTGGCATAAGAAATATTGGTAAACCTGAAATGAACATCTTTCCCGGGCATGGCAGGAATTGATGCTTCGCAATGTGCAGAAGGAGTTGCACCAAAAGCAGACAGCTGCGGGCAGCAGCACAGTCCGGCAACAGACAGCAACAGCAGGATAGCAATGTGCCGTTTCATATAACCGCCATGTCCTTCGGACACAAAATCAGAGATTTTGACAAAGCATGAAACTCCACACTGAAGGCCGCCGGGAACAGGTATTGCCCTGAACGGATTAAATGGCAGTGGGTCACAGGACGTGACAAGAACTGCCATTTCCCTCGGAGCAAATCATGGATGATTTGCGAGAATGAGTGAAGGGTAATACCTTTTCCCGACGGCCGGATCGAAGCGAGTTTCATATAAACCGCCATGAGGCAGATTTGACCTGCGCTTCTTTGCCTCAAAAAATCAAAGATTTTGACGAACATAAAAAGAGCATCAATTACTCTGTCAAAAGTGAGCTCTTTCATCTGAAAATTATCCACCTATTTATTCAGCAGGTTTAAATTAAATGCAGATGCAGGAATTGGTTTAAGTAGAGGAGTTGAAAAATTAAGTACCGTGGTGTTGAAGGACATTAATTCATCCTGTATAACCATCCTTGAGATAAAGGGATGCGATACTCCCGTAGATGAAACAATATGGTTATTGTATTCCATCCGGGCTGATTTAAGCAGCTTTGATCCCCGGGCGGTATAAAATTCAGCCTTGATACCCACTAACCGCTTAATGCTGACCCAGTACCTGATAAATTTATACGAAGCCCTGCTTGTTTTGGCTTCTAAGGAAAAGACAAAACAAGGCTCTTTGTCTAATAATTCCACTTCCCGGTGAAGAATAGTATAATTTTCAGCATAGTTAGTGGAAGCAATATCACCATTGTTTGCAAGCCCAAGAAGTTTCTGTCTTTTGGAAACAGGAATGGGCTTGCTCAAACCGGGTTTGTAAAACCACATATTACCGTTCAGCAGGATCAACATCTGACCGCGTCGCCGTGCCGGAGACAGGGTCTCGGCGATGGCATCATAGCTCCGTGAACGGACCTTGAGGTGTTGGTGACGAACTTTTTTGCCTTCTTTTGCCTCCACCCTCAGATCCCATGTAACTCCGGAAATATTTCCCCTTGCATGGTCACACTGCTTCAAAATTGCCTTTGACGGGAGTGCCGCCTGTGCCGCAGCATTGCCTGACCAGACCAGCAGCAACAGCATAACAACAGCTATCTCATACTTTAAAAAACCTTTTATTTTTTTCATTATCGTTCCTGTTTTTTTCAAGTATCCTTGATCTATTAATTCTTATTTTCGTGTTTTTTTGAGCAAATAATTCAAAATAACCTTTTTAGTTCAGGCATGTCCAGCTTAAAGTTTGCTACTGAATAAGCTTTACATCACTATATATGCCGTAATGCATCGATAATCATCAAATGGGAGGCCTTCCGGGCAGGCAGTATTGATGCGAGTGCCGCAAGCCCAATCATGGCAAGGCAGGTCACGGCCATAAGCCATGGAACCAGGTGAATTTCCAGGGGAACTTCCTTAGGGATCGTAGGCGGTATCCAGCCTGGCTTGAAAAATGTTATTGATGCCCAGCCAAGCAGGGTGATCAGCAAACCGCAGAAAGAACCGGCAGCGGCCAGCAAAACTCCCTCGGTTGCAAATATTTTAACAACACCTGAGCGCTTCAGCCCCAGAGCTCTCATGGTGCCGATTTCCCTGGTTCGTTCCAGAACCGCCATGCTGATAGTATTAACAACACTTAAGGCTACAATGGTCAGGACAATTATAAAGACAAAGGTGAAGATAACATTAAACATGTTGCGGATTTTTAAATAGGAAGGCCTTAGCTGATCCCAGGTAAAAATTTCAACCCTGAGTCCTTTATCCCTTAAAATATGTTCAAGATGTTTCTTCATCGGGTAAGCAAGCCTGGCGTTTTTCAGCAGGATATTAAGGCGGTCGGCACTTTTGGTATCATAAAGTGCCTCGGCAAATTTAAACGGCATTGCGATCAGCAGATTATCGAGTATTTCCAAGGGGGCATCAATGATTTGCACTACACTTGCATCAAATGCATTCATAAAACCATCTGTGGTGGTTGTCATGACCACCACATTGTCACCTGTTTTCAGGTTTAATTTGGCGGCCAGGCCCTTGGCAACACCAACCTGGTATATAGGCTTATCAGTGAGCTCACGGCCACGAAACAATTTCAATTCACTGCTTATTCCATGGCTGAGATGGCTGATGAATCGTATATCATCAGGTTTTCTACCCTCACTCATCATTATGGTGGAAGTGGTACCGTTGCTTATCAAACCTGAAATATTCAACTGGGGCGTAATGATGATAATGCGTTTATCCCTGCGGCAGATGGCGCAGATCTCCCGCATTTCTTTTTCGTTAAGAAGAAAACCTGCCGGATTAAGCTGCCCCTTGCTGTGATACCCCTGCTTAAAAATTGAAAGATGGCCATTGCCATGGGCATAGACATAGCCGTCTTCCAGGGCACTGAAAATATAGTTGCTGAAGCCGCCAAGAAGATTGATGGCCGCAAAACCAAAGGCGATGGCTCCTATGGTAAAAATAGACCGGCGCTTATTTTTCAGCAGGTTGAGGTAACCGAGTTTAATCCAAGTCAACATAATTTTATCTTTTTTTAGTGCCTTACGCCTCAATTCCTGTTAAAAAAACAATAAAACAATAATAAAACAATAAATTGATGAGAGGCAAATGGGTTACGGGCATCGCCCGCCCTGGTTCTTATTTTCCTGTTTTTTTGGCAAAAGAATTAAAAAATCATTTTTATTCCGGCTTGTTCAGGTCAGATTCCTGGTCTTTGTATAGTTTTGATGTCATGAATAATATGTCCGTCATGAAGCTGAATTTTTCTTGTTACCCGGTGCAGCAGAGCCTGATTAT
>WFQS01000368.1 GCA_015486915.1 Desulfobacteraceae bacterium | reverse complement strand
TAAGAGACAGCCACAGTGAAAGTATTAAAGCAAACAAGCCCTTTAATACATTTCCCATGACCATCGGGCCATGGCACGGCGTAACTTCAAGATTCAGTCAGAAAATTTATGATATCCTTGGTGTGAGTGACTCCCTTCTGGCATCTTACCGTTCCGCAAATCGGGGAGAAGTTAACCTCTACATCGGATATTACCAGAGCCAGAAAGAAGGAGACCTGATCCATTCACCCAAAAACTGCCTGCCCGGTTCCGGCTGGAATATCACGAAAACGGCCATTGAGAAAGTGAACGTCGGCACTGAAAGTACCCCAAAATTCATAAAAGCGATCAAACTCATCCTTGAACAGGACGGCCAAAAGCAGGTTGTGCTCTACTGGTTTCAGTCAAGGGGAAGAATCATATCATCGGAATATATGCAAAAAATATGGCTTGTCATTGATTCCATCACAAAGCATAGAACAGACGGCTCTTTTGTCCGGGTGATCGCCCCGGTTGTCAGAAGTGAGGACGTAACAATTAAAATTATGAAAAATTTCATCCGGGATATTTATCCATATCTTAAAGAGTATATTCCTTCTTGATCAAAACCATTCAAACTGTTTTTAAAAAAAATTTTCCGGATATCCTGCTTGTTACGGTTTTCGGTTCAGCCGCAATCGGAAATTTAACAAAAGACAGTGATATTGATATAGCCGTTGCAGCAGAAACCAGATTGAGTTTTGAGAGAAAAACTGACATTTATATTGCGTTGTCAGGTGCGTTCAACAGGGAAATTGACCTTATTGATCTTAATGAGATAACGGGATCTATTCTTAAAAGCGCCCTGTGCAGCGGTGAAATTGTAATTAAACGCTCGGTTCCACTTCTTGCCCGATTATTAAAAAAATTATGGTATAATCAGGCGGATATGATGCCAAACACAACAATGATAATGGAACAGCAGATACAGAGATTCATTAATGGACAGACAAATCATCCTTGATAAACTTTCTTCACTTAAAAGATGCGTTGATCGTATAGAGTCAAAAGCGCCACAAACCAGTGTTGACTTAAGAGCGGATCTTGATCTCCAGGATATTATTTCCCTTAATCTCCAGCGGGCGGTCCAGGTCTGCGTTGACATTGCAGCCCACATAAATGCCGGACTTGACACCCGTCCGCCCTCTTCCATGACAGACAGTTTTGATAATTTGAACAAAGCGGGCATTTTACCTGACAGCATCTGCACAAGGATGAAAAAAAGTGTTGGCTACAGAAATATTGCAGTCCACGAATATTCCACCATAAACTGGGATGTCGTTTTCTCCGTTACAACAAAAAATATAAATGATTTCAGAGAATTTGCCAAATGTATATTCACATGGTTAAAAAAACAGAGCTAATCCTATGAGTGTTAAAATGAAGATGCCAAAAATTGAAAAACAGCTTGCCATTCAGGTGATTATCCTTGCAGCAGCATTTGTATTGATCTACAGTCACGCCTTTGTCACCCTTGTTTCTGACTGGTACAACGATCCCAACTTTTCCCACGGATTTTTGATTCCCTTTGTGGCGATTTACATGGCCTGGCATAAAAAAGACACCCTTAACGCCATTGAAAAAAAGCCATCCTCATGGGGCATAGCTGTGATAATTTTCGGCATGATCTGCTTTCTTGCAGGGACAATAGGCTCTGAACTTTTTGTCATGCGCTCTTCCATGATAATCACCATTGCAGGCATGGTGATCTATCTCTTTGGCGTAAAAACATTTAAGGCCGTACTCATACCCATTTTTTATTTAATTCTCATGATACCGCTTCCGGCCATTATCTGGAATAAAATCGCCTTTCCCCTGCAGCTTTTTGCGGCAAATATGTCTTCCCAGATGATCCAGTTTATGGGTATTCCGGTTCTCAGGGAGGGCAATATCCTTCACCTTGCAAACACATCTCTCCAGGTTGTGGATGCATGCTCAGGTATTCGTTCTCTGACTTCCCTTCTCGCCCTGTCAGGAGCCTTTGCCTTTATCGCACCCCTTGGAATCATTAAAAAATGGATACTCTTTTTTGCAGCAGTACCCATTGCCATTGTTGTCAATATTGTCCGCCTGACCATTACCGCTGTAATGG
>WFQS01000367.1 GCA_015486915.1 Desulfobacteraceae bacterium | reverse complement strand
GTTCTATACGGAGCTGTGATTCTTGCAGCAGGGTGGAGACCTGATAAACTTGAGGGTGAAGAATACGCCCATCTTGGACTTGATCTTCCCGATGTTGTCACAAACGATGAGTTTGAAAAAATTGCAGCCAAGGGAAAAATCACACGTCCATCCGACGGTAAGGAAGCAAAATCCGTTGTGTTTGTTCAGTCTCCGGGAAAAGATGAAGAAGATGCTGATTTTCCTTACAGCGGATCAGTTGCAAGCATGGTTGCTTTAAAACAGGCAAAATATGTAAGAAACGATTACAGCGATGGAAAGGCATATATCATTTATCAGCATATGAGGACTCCGGGATTGCAGGAGTATTTTTATAAGAGCCTCCAGCAGGATAATGGAATTTTCATGACCAAGGGTGCCGTGACAAGTGTTGCTGAGAGCGGTGGTTCGCTGCTTGTGGATGCAACTCATACTCTGCTTGGGGATGATCTTAATATCAAGGCTGACATGGTTGTTATTGCAAATGGAATGGTTCCGGTTACAGTTGATGATCCTGTAGTCAACCTTGCATACCGCCAGGGTCCTGGATTTCGTGATAATGATCTTTTTGGTGGGTATGCAGATTCAAATTTTATCTGCTTTCCCTATGAAACCCAGAGAACAGGTATTTATGCAGCAGGTCCCATCAGGCGCTGCATGACAATTGAAGAATCCATGGAAGATGCAACCGGTGCTGCTTTAAAGGCTATCCAGTGCATTGAATCTGTTAATCGCGGGGTGTCCGTTCATCCAAGATCAGGTGATATGACGTTTCCCGAATTCTTTTTCCAGAGATGTACACAGTGTAAGAGATGTACAGTTGAGTGTCCGTTTGGTGCACTTGATGATGATGAAAAGGGCACACCAAAGGTAAATCCTGCAAGGTGCAGAAGGTGCGGTACCTGCATGGGTGCATGTCCTGAAAGGATAATCAGTTTTGCCGATTACAGCATTGACAGCATAGGTTCACAGGTTAAAGCCATAGGTGTCCCATCTGAAGACGATTATGATGAACCTCCAATGAGAATCCTTGCCCTGATCTGCGAAAATGATGCATATCCTGCCCTTGATATGGTTGGAATGAACAGGATCGATTATTCTCCCGATGTAAGGGTTATTCCTGTGCGCTGCCTTGGTTCAGTGAACACCATATGGATAAAGGATGCACTTGCCCAGGGAATGGACGGTGTTATACTTGTAGGCTGCAAACACGGCGATGACTACCAGTGCCATTTTGTAAAGGGAAGTGAACTTGCCGAGGTAAGGGTAAAGAAAATTGGTGAGGCACTTTCAAGTCTGGCCCTTGAAGAGGAGCGCGTAAGATTTGAAGAGATTGCCATTGATGAATATGACAGGCTCCCTGCACTCTTAAGTGATTTTGTCGAAGAGATAGAGGATATTGGCCCCAACCCGTTTAAAGGGTTCTGATATAATATTCCTTTGGGGGTTTTATCAAATCAATTTATTTGATAAAGCTCCTGATTATAATAAATTAGGAGGTACACAGTATGACTGAGAAATACCTTGTACAACCGGATCTGAAGTTTATTGATGAGGTTGTGGGACTTGGAGGCGACACTCTTAAAAAATGTTTCCAGTGTGCGACCTGTTCCGTTGTCTGTCCCATATCACCGGATACAGGCCCTTTTCCAAGAAAAGAGATGATAGCAGCTTCCTGGGGGCTTAAAGATAAACTTATGGCAGACGGCGATATCTGGCTCTGCCATAACTGCGGAGACTGTTCCGATCTCTGCCCGAGGGGGGCAAAACCAGGTGATGTTCTTGCTGCGTTAAGGTCCGTTGCCATTACAGAATACGCCCAGCCAAAAGCTATTGCAAAGGCTGTAAATGATCCCAAAAAACTTCCGTTTCTCATAGGAATTCCTGCAATATGGTTTGCACTTCTTGCCTTTATCACAATGAATTTCGGCGGAACAATGACCAGAATCTTCCATGGAATAGGCCTTGAATGGTCGCATTCCCATGGTGCTGCCCACCATGTTATAGCTGCGGCAAATTTCTTCTCGACATGGTTTGTTGATCTTACCTTTGTACCATTGTCAATTTTTGTTGCTGTAATTTTTGGTCTCGGGTTAAAACGTTTTGTTACGGCAATACATGAAAATGCAGTTGCCGAGGGGAAAACCGATAAAACAGAATTAAACTGGAAAGAATTTTTCCAGGCTATGACACGTGTTATACCTGTTGTATTGCGACATGAAAAATTTAATGAATGCGAAACCAATCGTGACAGATCAACTGCTCACATGATGGTTTTATACGCATTTATAGGTCTTGCCGCTGTCACTAGCATATTCTTTTTTGTTCTTTATTTCTTTCATATTCCAGGGCCGTATTCGCAACTCAACCCAGTAAAATGGCTGGCCAACATAAGTGGTATAGCCTTGATAATCGGAAGTTCTCTTATGATTAAAAATCGTCTTGCAAAAGAGGATCAGGTGAGTACATATCAAGACTGGTACATTCTTGGCATAGTCTTTGCCCTTGGAGTTACAGGCCTTTTAACTGAGATGTCAAGACTTGCAGGATATGCAGGATTTTCATATTTTATTTATTATCTGCATCTTATTGCGATATTTAACCTGTTCGCATTTCTTCCGTTTTCAAAAATGGCGCATCTTGTTTACAGGTTTTTTGCCATGACATATGCTGAATATGGAAACAGAACTTAAAAATATTTTTTTATTCTAGATGCCTCATGCAGATGGTTGAATCATGTAACTATCTAAAATTTATGATGAAATCTACAAAAAATTGATTTTAAAAAGGCTGCATAACTTGCAGCCTTTTTTTTTCTTTTTACTTGATTTGTTCAATTAAAATATATATATGTATTTTGACACGTGCTCCTTTAGGGGCTGTTCTGTTGAATTGTTTTTTCAGAATAATGTGTGCTATATCAGTTAGGTATTGAAATTTTAAGGAGGTAGTAATTTTGGCACAAGGAACAGTAAAGTGGTTTAGCGACAAAAAGGGATTCGGATTTATTGAACAGGATGAGGGAAGTGACGTATTTGTTCATCACACAGCAATAGACATGCCTGGATTTAAAACTCTTTCAGAAGGAGACAGAGTAACTTTTGACATTGAAAAAAGCGACAGGGGACCTGCTGCCAAAAATGTAGTTAAGCAGTAAGTTTTTTTAAATATAACGAAAAATGAACAATAAAAGGCAGGTTTTTTCTCCTGCCTTTTTTTATTTCTCAATTCCTTGCCTGTTATATTTCATTCTCCTGCAGGGATACCATCCTTCATTATTGGGTCAATCACCTATATCACTCATTTGTTTCCTTTAAATCGTATTACTCTTCTTCTCCCAGTCCAATGCAGTCTTACATATTACTCCAAGGTCATTGTGTTCAGGCTTCCAATTCATTTTTGACATTATTTTATTATTATCAGCAATTAGTACATCGGGATCACCTGGTCTCCTGACCGCAGTTTCAACTTTAAAATCTGTTTTACTTACTTTTTTCATGACATTTAGAACCTCTTTAACACTGAATCCTCTTCCATAGCCACAGTTGAATATATCGCTTTTATTTTTATCAAGATATGCCAAGGCACTTAAATGAGCTGAGGCCAGATCATCCACATGGATATAATCTCTTATGCACGTTCCATCTTCAGTATTATAATCATCACCGAAAATATAAATTTTATCTCTCATGCCACATACGGTTTGTGCAGCGACTTTAATCAAGTGGGTTGCATCGGGAAAATCCTGGCCAATCCTGCCATCAATATCAGCACCTGCAACATTGAAATACCTTAAGATAACATATTTAAAATCAGGATTTGAAAATCCAAGATCTTTTATGATCTCTTCGATCATTAGCTTGCTCTTACCATAGGGATTAATAGGTGCTGTCTGTGCTGTTTCGCTTATTTTTACATTTTTTTCTTCAGGCTCACCATATACGGCAGCTGTTGAAGAAAAAATAAATTTTCCAACTTTGTACTTGTTGCATAAATTCAAGAGCCAGGCTGTGTTCACTGTATTATTAAGGTAATATTTCATTGGATTTTCAACTGATTCAGGCACTATAATACTGGCAGCAAAATGTATCACAGCATCAAAATGATTCGACCTGAAAATATTTTCAACTTCACTGAACCGGCAGAGGTCTTCCTCAATAAATTTACCATACAGCACGGCTTTTCTATTCCCGGTGGAAAGGTTGTCAAGTGTTGTAATTTTATGATCAGTTTTTTCTCCAAGCTGCTTGACAACATGGCTTCCAATATAACCTGCTCCACCGGTTACTAAAATATCCATGATATTATCTCCTGTCTGTTTTAATTAAAATATAACGGTCATGAGGCCGATCTAATGGCTTTTAAACGGCCTCAAAGAATCGAGTATTCTGACAACAAATATAGGGTCGAAGACGCGTAGCCAACTCTTATTTTTAAAGAATTTAACGAGAGTTTCTTATAACCTCCATGAGGCGGATCTGGATTGGCTTAGACCCGTCTCACAACAAATATAGAAATTCTTATAATTCAAAGTACTTTGCAGTAGTTTCATATAAAACTAATAATTGCCATGGCATCGGATATCAGATACACCCATAATCGTGCAGATAAAAGTTTGAATAAAAAAAATATTAAATTGTTCTGATTTTATCGTCCTAATTGTAATTACGATTTTCATTATTTAAATTCATTGCCCAACTTCTAAATTCCTGTCAAAAAAACAAGAAATGGTGAAGAGGTAAAAGGTTTGCAGCATCGCCCACTTTAACTATTCAATTGATATATAG
>WFQS01000366.1 GCA_015486915.1 Desulfobacteraceae bacterium | reverse complement strand
TAAGTTGAACAGAAATAGCGCAGAATTCTTACCCCATGTACAAGGCGCATTAAAGGTTGCATACTCAACGTATTCGGCCTTTGATGCAACGAAGTAGATGGGCCGGAAGACAAGCAATCTCGTTCAACTTATAAAATTTTCGATCCTAAGTTCCAATTTAATGTTTTTCAAATTTTAACAGGTACAAAATGAATCCTGGGAATATTACGGTTATTATTGTTATTATATTAAATATTGCAGGCCTATGTTTTATGCTGATCATGTCAATTCCTGCCATAAAAAATAAGCTTGCCGGGCAGGATGACAACAAGGCTTCCTCAAATTCATATACTGATGATAAACCCATGAAACCGGATTTAAATCCCGAAGATCTCGATATTGATGGTGGTGAGGATATTTTTGATGATATGGACTTAATGGATTTTGATGAGCTGAATCTTGATGATTTTGATTAACTCACCAAGGTTAATAAAAGTTATTATTGCAAATGATTGCTTCTGTTATTTGAATTTAAAATTATTTTAAATACCTGTTATGAGGCAGATCTGAATTGCGTTACAGCGCCTCACAACTAATATAGAAAGCGCATCAGTTACTCTGTCAAAAATGAGCTCTTTCTTATAGAAAATAAATGAAAGGATTATGGTTAATATGTTTGTAAATTTGAAACAATCAATATTTTTGATATTTTTGATATTTTCTGTCGGTTGTGCCCCTGCTGTTGTTGGAACCGCAGCTGTTGGTACGTATAAAGGTGCAACAGATAAACGGACAATGGGAGTTATGCTTGATGATTCCATGATTACCGCAAAGGTAAAGTCCAGACTTATAGCATCCAGACAGGTGAGTGCCCGCCATATTGACGTGGATACTTTAAAAGGAGTTGTTTATTTATCTGGTGTTGTTGGAACGGCATTTCAAAAAAAAGCAGTTAACACAATTGCAATGGACGTACCGGGAGTTAAACGCGTTCAGAATCAACTTGTCATAGGGAGTAAAAGCGCAGGTCAGATTTTTGATGACATGATACTTGGAAGCAGAATAAGGGTGTCGCTGTTGAAGCAGCCTGGAATAAGGTCTCTTAATATAGATGTGGATGTTAATAAAGGGGTTGTTACGCTGACCGGAATAGTTGATTCCTTAAGACACAAAACAAAAATTATTGACATTGCGGAAAAATACTCTGAAACCCGTAAGGTTATTGATAACCTTACGGTATCTCATTAATTAATTCCAAAAAAAATTGACTTCCATGAATATTCAGCGCCTTACTCCTCAATTCCTGTGAAAAAAACAAGAAACTGGGAAGAGGCAAATGGGTTGCTGGCATTTGACGCCCTGGATCAGTCAATATTTTCATTCGGGTACCTGAAGTTAAGAAAAAAAAATGAATAAAAAGATAAAGAAAAAAATAGACAGTTTATTAAGTAGAAGAGGAGTACTTTTTTTTGCTTTTATAGGAGTAAGGCTTTATACTCTTTTACTGCGCATTAAAATTGAGAATGAAAAAACATGGATTAATTACCTGGAAAAAGGTGGCTCTGTACTTTTGTGTGTGTTTCATCAGCAGTTTTTCCCTCTGATAAAGCATTTTAAAACATATGAAAGATTTAATCCATGCATCATGATCAGTAGCAGCAGGGATGGTGATATTATTGCGCCGGTTGCCAGGTTAAGCGGCTGGAATGTCGCAAGGGGGTCATCGTCAAAAGGCGGTAAACAGGCCATGGAAGAAATGGTAAAAGCCATTTCTGATAATGGCCTTGGAGCAAATATTGTGGATGGGCCAACAGGTCCCATTGGAAAGGTTAAACCGGGTTCTGTCAGGATTGCCCAGAAATCCGGTGCTGTTATTGTGCCGTGTTTTATCATTCCTGAATCTGCATGGTTTTTTAATTCATGGGACCGCTTTATGATACCAAAGCCTTTTTCCAGACTTGTAATAAGGTTTGGGAATATGATACAAGCGGATTCCATAAAATCGAGTGATGATTTTGAAAGGATCAGAGATGAACTTGAAAAAATCATGGCTCCATATTTACTTATCCAGTAAATTTTTATAACGGTCATGAGGCTATTTTTGTATGAAACTCATGCAAAGTTCTTTTAAGAATAAGAGTTGGCTTCGCGCCTTCGGCCCTATATTTGTCAGAATCTATGATTCTTAGAGGCGGTCTGAGAGTCTTCAGATCCGCCTAATGGGCGTTTTATAAGGAAG
>WFQS01000365.1 GCA_015486915.1 Desulfobacteraceae bacterium | reverse complement strand
TTTCACAGGGATAAAAAGAAACTGGTCATCATAAAAGAGTTCCGGGTGCCCCTTGGCGGCTATCAATACGGATTCCCGGCAGGGCTTGTTGATGGGGATGAAAGTGTTGAACAGGCCGGAAAAAGAGAGCTTAAGGAAGAAACAGGGCTTGACCTTGTTAAAACTATAAAGATAAGTCCTCCTGTGTATTCATCTTCAGGAATGACAGATGAGACAATATCCATGCTGTATGCCGAGTGTGAAGGAGAGACGTCCCTGAAAGATAATGAAGATTCCGAAGATATTGAGGTTATGCTGATTTCCCGTGCTGAGGCAGCCCGGCTGCTTGAAACAGGCCGTATAAAATTTGATGTTAAATCCTGGATTGTTCTTTCCAATTTTGCAGATCATGGAATAATCTGAATGTTCTCAAATTTTATCTATTTTCTTGTTGCCCTGATCCTCTATACAACCTGCGAGAGCTCTGCTGCCAGTGATAAGCTCTTCCTGCCGGGGTCTGCTTTAATGTTCTTTCTTGTGTGTATGGTCTTTACCGGGCTGTGCATATTGACTTTTAAGAGAATAGAAAAAAAAATATCAACTGTGCCGGGTATGGATCTGGATTTTCATATGGACAGGGCGATTTCCAGGCTGTCCATTTCTGCACTTTTTGTTTTTGCGGCGGATCTTTACATTCTAAATCTCAGGGACCTTTTTTCGGGAATAAAATTTTTTCAATTGTTCCCCACATTTGAGGCTGTTTTATTCCTGTCGATTTTTATTTTTTATCTTGTTATTATCTGGGTCTGTGCATGGAATGTTCAGAAAAAGCTCTTTTCAGTATCAGTTACAAAAAAAAGTTTTGTACTTTCCAATATATCTTTTTCTCTTCCCGCCTTTCTTCCATGGTTTCTGCTGTCCCTTGTGGCGGATCTCATACAGATTCTTCCCTTTGAACAGCCAAAAAAGTTTCTGTCAACTCCCGGGGGAGAAATTTTTTACGTTTTATTGTTTCTTTTTGCCGTTGCAGTGTTCGGCCCTGTTTTAATACAGAAAATGTGGGGGTGTACGCCACTTGAAAAGGGTATTCCAAGGCAGAATATTGAAAGACTCTGCAGAGGGGCGGGACTTGGATATTCTGATATACTTGTGTGGAATCTTTTTGGCGGTACCATGATAACAGCTGCTGTCATGGGGCTTGTCCCGAAATTCAGGTATATTCTTGTAACCCCTGCCCTGATCAATAATTTGATGCCGGAAGAAATAGACGCTGTAATTTCCCATGAAATTGGCCATGTTCAAAAAGGCCATATGTATTTTTATCTTTTCTTTTTTGCAGGTTATATTGCCTGTATCTATTCTTTTTTTGACCCGCTTCTTATTCTTATCTATTATTCTGATATAGTATTCAAGCTGGTATCTTTTTCAGGGCTCAGTCCTGATACTGCAGACAGCCTTATCTTCAGCCTCACCCTGATTGTACTTTTCCTTGTTTATTTCCGATATGTTTTCGGGTTTTTCATGCGGAATTTCGAGCGCCAGGCAGACACCCATGTCTATTCCATCATGGGAGATGCATATTATCTGATCACCACTTTTTTGAAAATTGCCGGTTTCAGCAGACAGTCCCCTGAAAAACCAAACTGGCACCATTTCAGCATCGGTGAGAGAATTGATTTTCTCAATAGATGCCAGAACGACAGGTCATTGATAAAAAAACATGATAAAAAAATTAAAATCATGCTTTTAACCTATGCTGTCCTGATCGCAGTTGTGTGTTATTCAGGGTATTATTTTAATTTCGGCAGCGGGAAAAGTATGATTAACAGCTTTGCCGTGGAAAAGTCACTTAAGCATAAGCTAAAGCTTGATCCGGTTCATTCTTCGGAAATTTATACTTTAATAGGGGACCATTATTATGATCTGGAAAAATTTGAACAGGCTGTTGATGCCTATGAAAACGTATTAAAAATTGATCCTGAAAACATCCATGCTTTAAATAATCTTGCCTGGCTTTTTGCAACCTGCAAAGACAAATCCATACGCAACTATAAAAAAGCTATGGAACTTGCGAAAAGAGCTTTAAATATAAAAAGAGCCCCATATATACTGGATACCTATGCAGAGGCATGTTTTTTAAATCATTTTTATGAAAAGGCTGTTAAAGCTTCAAAAGAGGCTCTTGTTAAAGCTGTAAAACGCCATGACTATTATCTTAAACAATTGGAAAAATTCGAAAAAAATAAAAAGGTTGTACCGTGATGACCGCAGTTCAGTAAGAATCACCAGATCTGCCTCATGGCAGTTTATAAGAAAGAGCTCTATTTTGAAAAGTAACAAATACTCTTTCTATGTTCGTTGAGAGGCAGTGTAACGCTGTTCAGATCAACCTCATGGCAGTTATATGGGGCATTGCAGTTCATCCTGTTTCAGTGGAAGCAGAATGGTAAAGCATGTTCCTTTATCAGGTTCACTTTTTATCTCTATTGTCCCCTTATGGGCAGTAACAATGCCATGACTGACATAAAGGCCGAGGTCTGATTTTTCATTTTTCCCCTCTGTTGAGAAAAACGGATCAAATATTTTAACAATATTCTCTGGTGCTATGCATTGCCCGTTATCCTCAACATCAATTTTAATCCACGGGTCACTGTTTCGGGTTTTCAGGGTCATACTTCCGCTGTGATTCATTGTTTCAGCACGATTTAACATCAGATTTATCAACATCTGCTGTAACTGGTCATGGTTGCCCTCAATGCGGTAAAGATCAGGATCAAGGTCTTTTTTTATGTCGATATCCTTAAATTTCGCATGGTGTTTTAATATTGAAAGCACAGAATCTATGGTTTCGTTAAAATCCATTTCACCAATGACTCCGGTTCCTTTCATGGAGAAGTCAAGTAGGTCGGAAATTATTTTTCTGCACCGTTCAGCCTGGGCCAGCACAATATCGATTTTTTCAACTGCAGGATTATCTTCAGGGATATCATCAAGTGCAAGATGGGCAAACATGTTAATCCCCGTCAGTGGATTGTTCATCTCATGGGCAACACCTGCAACAAGTTTTCCAATTGAGGCAAGCTGTTCAGACTTTTCGAGCTTCTGCCTGATTGTATCCATTTTTTCTTCAAAATCAAGTCTTTCACTTAAGTCCTGGTACACTCCCATGGTGGCAATTTCATTGCCGTCTTCGTCGTAAATAATCGATCCTGACATCTCCACAGGTATTTTTTTGCCTGAAGTGTGAATTGCAGTTGTTCTTATGGGTTTTAGTTTGCCTTTCCCACCATAATCAGGGCTTCTCAGCATTTTCATGATTTTTTTTGCTCCGCCTGTGGTATACAGGTATTCAGCAATACTTTTACCCACATCAATTTTAGACCGGTCGCCGAATATTTTTTCTGCACTGTCGCTCATGAGGATGATTTCGCCTCTCATGTCAGCAACAACAATTGCAAGCACAGATCCTTCAACCAGCCATTGCAGAAAATCCCTGACCTTAAGCAGGCTCATTCCAAAATCACACCTGTCGGATTGTTTTTCTTCCATTATTCAAGAACTTTTTTTACATATTTTAATAAAGCATCCGGAGATACCGGTTTCTGCAGGACATGGTCAAATGAAATTTTCTGATCCTGTCCGTAGGAACTCCATGGGCCTTTAATATCAACGGAAGTTATCATGATCTTTGGTTTATCAGCAGTTTTTTCATCTTCACTTAAAGTTTCGGCAAGTTTGGCTCCCTCGCTGTAAGTCTCCATCATGAGATCAACAATATAAAGATCAGGGTCTTCCTGTTTTGATTTTTCAAGGCCTTCTTTGCCGCTTAGTGCTTCTATAACATCATACCCGGCTGATTTAAGAACCATTCCCGTAGTCATTATGAAATCAGGATCATCATCAACAATAAGAATCTTTTTACCCATGGAAATACCTCCATATAATTTTTTTTTTATCTGTGCATGGC
>WFQS01000364.1 GCA_015486915.1 Desulfobacteraceae bacterium | reverse complement strand
CCTGCAAGCACGGCAAAATTGATGAGCTTATAGGTATCGGTTGCAAGCCATCCCATATGTTCCACGCCCTCTGCATCTCCTGCAGAAGAGGCAAGAACAAGACCTGCACCCATAAAAAGAATCAATCCAGCCATTGCAAAAATTGATTTGTAACGTTTCTGAATAAAGTTCATAATTTTCATCAACAAGCCCTCCCTAAAATCTTTTCAGCGATTGCTCCGGCAAATACATCAACCTCCTTTTCCAGTGCAACCCGGGCATTTTCACTCTCTTTGGCAACCTTACCGCGAATCTCGGCAAGATTAGCCTGGGCTTTTTTGTTGATTTTGTCAATTATCTCCTTTTCCTCCTTTGAGGCCTGCTCAACGAAAATCTCCTTTTGCTGAAGGCCTTTTTTCCTTGCCATCTTGAGACCTTCCTTATAAGCCTGATCCTGAGCCAGAGCCTCGTCAGAGGATTTCTCAATCCCACCTTCAAGGCCTGAAATCTTCTCCTTTCGCTCAAGGATAATTTTACGCACAGGCTTAAAAAGAACTAAGTTGAGCACAAAAAAGAGAAAAAGGAAATTGATAATCTGAATAATCAATGACCCATTCACACTAACCATAAATTTCCCTCCCCAATAAAAAATTACAATTATACCAGCTACCTATATTAAATCTACTGTCCGTATTCCACTAAGACAGCTTAAAGACAATAATAAAGAGATATGATCGAAAGTTGAGTACCATCAAGATATTTTTTTGTCAACATTGAAATAAGTTTTTCTATATATAAAAAACAACGGTAACTAACCTAAAGCGAGCGATGCCCGCAACCCATGTGCCTGCCTCAATTTCTTGTTTTTTTTATAAGAAAGAGCTCTATTTTGGCAGAGTAACTGATGCTCTTTTTATGTTCGTCGTGATGCTGTGTAGCGCTGTTCAGCCAGGCCTCATGGCCGTTATGCAAATCTACGCATACTTATATTCATCAATATACCTATACCCGCCATATTTGTTATTATAGAAGATCCACCATAACTTATAAGGGGCAGGGGAACCCCCACAACGGGCATTAATCCCATCACCATTCCTACATTAATAAATATCTCCCAGAAAATCATAATTGTAATGCCAAAGGCCAGCATGGAACCAAACATATCCCTGCAGCAATATGCTATATTAAACCCCCAAAGAAGAAATAACAGGTAAAAGAAAAGAAGAGAAAAACAGCCAATAAGCCCCCACTCCTCTGCAAGCACCGAAAGAATAAAATCTGTGTGCTGTTCAGGAAGAAAAGACAGAGCGTTCTGGGTTCCCTGTAAAAAACCTTTACCAAAAAGCATTCCCGAGCCTATAGCAATTTTGGACTGAATTATATGATACCCCGCTCCAAGGGGATCACGGTCTGGATTGATAAAAGTCAGAATTCTCATTTTTTGATAATCTTTAAGCGCAATCCATATAAGGGGAAGGGCAACAGCAGCAGTGAGTAAAATAGTAAAAAAAACTTTTTTCTGAACTTTAACAAACAAAGTCATGGAAGCTGAAATAAAAACAAGAAGCATTGCCGTCCCGAGATCAGGCTGTTTTAATATCAGTAAAAAAGGCAGGGCAAGGAAAAGCCCTGGTTTTAAAAGTTCCTTAAAACACATGCCTTCATCAGAAACTGAAGATGAATAAATGGAAGCCAGAACAATTATCAATGATAATTTCATTAATTCGGATGGTTGAATGGCAAAATGCCCAAATGAAAGCCATCTTTTTGAGCCTGAAATATTTCTTCCGAAGATTAAAACTCCTATCAACAAAGCGATACATAAGGCATAAATAATTATATAATTTTTATTTAGATATTTATAATGCACCATTAAAGAAAAAAACATAATTATTGCACCTGTGCACATCCATAGAATCTGTTTTTCAAATAAAATATGTGTGGCACCCGGGGCGCCAGCGCTTACAGCACTGTAAAGGATACCTAGACCTACCACAGCAATAATAAAAACTATTAAAAGCAGGCCCCAGTCAAAATATTCAACAAGACGTCTGTCAAACATAATTATCTCCGTTCCTTCTTTATAATACCCTTGTTTTCCAGGCAGGTCATTACAATTGCCCTTGCCATGGGAGCTGCAGAACTCGATCCGTGTTCTCCATGTTCAACAAGGACAGACACTGCGATTACAGGCTTTTCAGCAGGAGCGTAACATACAAACCAGGCATGATCTCTTAAGATATAATTCAGCTTTCTATCCTTTTTTCTGTTCTTTTTTGTTAAATTAAAAACCTGGGCAGTGCCTGTTTTTCCAGCCATTTCAATCCCCGGAATTCTTATTCTCCTTGCAGTGCCCCTCTTGCCCTGAACAACATTTAAAATACCCTGCCGAACTATTTTCAGCGTCTCAGATCCTGCAGGAATGCCACCTGTAATTTCCGGCTCCTGCTTCATGGCAATCTTTCCATCGGCAGTCTCAATATATTTTAAAATTTTGGGACGAAAGAGTGTACCTCCATTTCCAACAGCTGCAATAAAAACCGCCATCTGCAGAGGAGTAACAAGATCAAAGCCCTGGCCTATTGCAACGGACAGAGTTTCCCCACCCTGCCAGGGCACACCAAAGCGCTTTTTCTTCCATGAAGATGTAGGAATAAGCCCTGGTCGTTCATGGTCGAGTTTAATACCGGTAAGCCTTCCCAATCCACATCCCCTTGCATATTGGGCCAGAGTATCAATACCGAGCATTTCCCCCACATGATAAAAAAATACATCGCAGGATTGTTCCAGAGCTCCTTCTACACTGAGAGTTCCATGCCCCCATTTTTTCCAGCAATGATAAATTCTATTACCATATTTGTAATACCCCGGACAAAACTCTGTTGTGGTTTTAGTTATCACCCCTTCTTCAAGGCCGGCAATGGCAGTCACGATCTTAAATGTTGATGCAGGAGGATATTCTCCCTGTATGGCTTTATTCATCATTGGTCTTCCTGGATCGTTTCTTAAAAGTTTCCATTTTACCGGAGAAATTCCGTCAATAAAATCATTTGGATCAAAGGAAGGACTGCTTGCCATGACAAGGACATCCCCGTTGTTTGGATCTAAAGCCACTATTGCACCTGCTTTTCCCTTAAGCATCGCTTCAGCCTTTTCCTGGAGCTCATGGTCCAGGGTGAGAAAAATATTTCTGCCAGGTACAGGGTCAACGGTTTTTAAAACCCTTACAAGACGACCAGTTGCATCAACCTCAATCTGCTGCCCTCCTCTTGTACCATGTAAAATTTTTTCATAGGTCTTTTCAGCGCCATACCTGCCAATGGAGTCACCACCCCTTACACCCGGATATCGCCCGCTTTTTAATTCGTTCTCATTTATTTCTCCAAGGTACCCGAGAAGATGCGCGCAACTGTTATGAAATATATAATTCCTTCTCGGCTCAACGCTTATGATAATGCCCGGCAGGTCAAAACTATGCGATTCAATAAGTGCAAGCATATCCCTTGAAATATTATTTTTTAATAGATATGGTTTAAATTTTGATACATTCTTTTTATCACTTATTTTCGACATTAAATCATCATAGGGGATATTGATCAGAGACGACAATTTTTTAATTGTTTTTTTAAGAGGCTTTGCATCTTTAAGCACTATTTTTAAATCAAATGAAGGCCGGTTATCAACGAGCAACTCCCCCTTACTGTCATAGATCAGACCCCTTGAAGCCTTGATACTCTTCAGCCTTACGCAATTATTCTCGGATAGTCTCCTGTATTTTTTCCCTTCAACAACCTGGAGATAAACCAGCCTTGCAAGGAGGATGGAAAAAGCTGCCATCATGCAGCATGCTGCATAAATAAGCCTTTTTTTAAGCCATTCCCTGTCAGGGCCTTTCATATACTCTGCCAAATCAACCTCATCTTTCAGATATTCTTCATCTTATTCTCTATCAATCTATCCACAAACCGGCTCCATTTCTTCTGACAAATATGCATTACCCAAATCATTAGAGGAGCTATGAAAAAAGCCCATGCCATCTGTTTGGCCATGAGCATGATATCCTGGGAATAAAAATTTGCTTGCCCATATCTGACAAAAAAAAAGAAAACCAAAAAACAATTTTCCAAAAAAACCGACAAAGCACTTATCAAGGGAAGAAAAATTATATTTCCGGAATGGACAAAACGTTTCAAAATCTGAACAGAAATGCATATCCAGAGATAAGCAGACATATAAAGACCAAAGGGGGTACCTGAAATGCTGTCCATAATACATCCCTGAAGGACTATAACGACGAGAAGCCAGGGACTGGAAAACACTATACTCATATAGAGGATATTAACAATTAAGAGGTCAAATGACTGGCTGAAAAAAGGAAAATTAGGAAGGATTGCGGTCTGAACTATAATGAGAAAGATAAATAAAATAATATAAAACAGAAATTTCATTGCTTATTCACTTTACCGGGGGGAAAATTCATCCGGATACCCTGTATCCTGGCAAAGCTTCCTTTTACAGACAAGTACTTCCTCCAATGTATCAAAATTAACAAAAGTCTTAATCGTGACTTTCTGAAAAAGGTGTGAATTACTCTTGTGAACGGCAAGGACTTTGCCTATCCGTAACCCTTTGGGAAAAACACCATCAAGCCCCGAGGACACGATAATATCCCCCAAATGGATATCATCCTTTCTCAGGACATATTTAAAAATACAGTTTTCCGTATTATTCCCCTTGAAAATCCCCCTGATCCTGGAATTTTGAACCAGGGCATCAATTGCACTGCTCCTATCTGTAATAAGAAGCACTCTGGAATAATTTTTAGAAACACTTACAATCTGGCCGACTATGCCCTCTGCAACAAGCACCGGCAATCCTTTGGACAGACCATCCACTGAGCCTTTATCTATCATTATGGTTTTAAACCACGGTGAAGGGTCCCGGCCGATCACACCTGCAACAAAAAAACTGTCTCCTGATGAAGCCTGAAAATTAAAAAATTTACGCAGACGTTCATTCTCAAGTTTAAGTTCCCTGCAATGATTACGCATTTTCATGGTAAGGGCCAATTTATTTTTCAATAAGGAATTTTCTTTTGAAGCTGCAACGAGTGAAAAATAATTCTCCCATACCTGTTCAGTAAATCCTATGGTCCTGGAAACCATCATCTGAAAAGGTGCAATCAAAGCTATGGTAAAGCGGTCAAAACCATTTTCAGGCAATTCACCTTTACTGCTTATGGTAAGAATTGTAAAATTAGCTACAATAAAAATGATCGCTCCAATAACTGCAAGCATTTTTTTCGAAAACATAGAATCTATGAAATTACAACTTCTCTCAAGAGGTCAATATGGTCAAGGGCTTTTCCACACCCAAGTGCTACAGTTGAAAGAGGGTCATCTGCAACAACAATTGGAAGGCCGCTTTTTTCCTTTAACAATTTGTCAAGATTCTTCAAAAGAGCACCACCTCCGGTGAGGACAATACCAGTATCCACAATGTCAGCAGCAAGTTCAGGAGGAGTCTGTTCAAGAGCAATCTTAACACTTTCAACAATAGCATCAATCTGCTCTGATATTGCAAGACAGATCTCTTCAGAATCAATTTCGAGAATTTTAGGAATTCCTGAAACAAGGTCACGGCCCTTAACCTCTATGGTTTCAATGTCTCCGGAATCAGGATAAGCATTCCCGATTGTCATTTTTATAACTTCACTTGTCCTCTCTCCAATGAGAAGATTATATTTTCTCTTAATATGCTGGCTTATGGCAGCATCCATTTTGTCTCCTGCAACCCTGATGGAATTGCTGTACACGATCCCTGCAAGGGAAATAACGGCAACTTCTGTTGTTCCGCCACCAATATCAACAACCATATTACAGGTAGGCTCGGTAATGGGAAGTCCCGCACCAATGGCTGCCGCCATGGGCTCCTCAATAAGAAAAACCTCCCTTGCCCCTGCAAGCTCGGCAGATTCTTTAACAGCCCTTTTCTCAACCTGGGTAATTCCCGAAGGAACGGCAATAATTATCCTCGGTCTGACAAGAGTTTTTCTGTTATTATGAACTTTTCTGATAAAATGCTTAAGCATTGCCTCGGTCACTTCAAAATCGGCAATAACACCATCCCGCATGGGCCGTATGGCAACAATATTTCCAGGAGTTCTGCCAAGCATTTTTTTTGCCTCGGCTCCAACGGCAAGCACCTTGCTTTTAGATTTCTTATCTGTTCGAACGGCAACCACAGACGGCTCACTTAAAACTATCCCCTTGCCCTTTACATAAACAAGGGTATTTGCAGTACCAAGATCAAGCGCCAGATCATTTGAAAACACACCAAGAACAGAATCAAATAAAAGATTCATACGACCTCTTCATATATAAAATTTATATGAAACTCTCGTGAAGTTCCTTTGAATATAAGAGTTTCATGTTTTGTTGAAAGGCTATCTGAGAAAATACAGATCCGCCTCATGGCGGTTAGAGGAAAAATCCAGATTTTCTCTCCATACGGATTTTCCCATCAGGTTATCCATGAAAACAATAATTTATCAATTCATGATCTGCTAACAGAATTAAGATTATTTTACAAGAACAAAAAAACAAACATGCTGACACCTTCAATAAAATTCACGTCACAAATCTTTCCATAATAAGATCATGAATCAATGGTCTGAACGATCTGATTTTATCATTCTTCCTTGAAGGATGAACCCTGTTAGTAAGCAGAATAATAATAATTGATCTTTCAGGATCCATCCAGAAAGAAGTTCCGGTAAAACCAAGGTGCCCCAATGATGATGGTGAAAAATACCTGCCCGATGCGGAGACTGGTCCTGATGGAGTGTCAAATCCGGCAGTCATGCTACCTCTGCTGTTTTTCACAGCAAATCGTTTCAGTAATTTACCGGAAATAACTTTTGTTTTTTCCCCTTTCAGCCCGTTCATTAATTCAACAAGCAATTCAAAAACTGCAGAAGCTGTTCCAAACAGTCCGGCATGACCTTCTATACCCCCTGCAGCCCATGCGTTATCATCGTGGACTTCCGCCCTTATAATTTTCTTTCTCCACGGGCAGTTTTCAGTTGCTGCAATTTTTTCCCCCTGAATATCAGTTCTGTATACAGCTTCCGGCGATACCGTACCATCATGTGGAACCATAAATTTTCCATCTGAATAAACATAATCCGGCAGACTGATAAAAAAAAGATTTTCAATGCCAAGGGGCAAATAAACATGATATCTTAAAAATTTATCCATGCGCTGTTCTGACAATATTTCCACTATCCAGGAAAGAAAAATATAACCCAGATCACTGTACACCTGTTTGTCTCCGGGACTGTTCTCAAGTGGCTCTTTTATCAATAAAGCCCTTAAACAATTCCTCCTGAATGCAGGCGGATACTGTACAATCTTTTCATAATAAGGTCTATAGGCAGGAAGCCCTGAAGTATGGCGTAAAAGTTCTTCAATTGTGATATCTTTTTTTTCACCGATAACTTCAGATATGGAATCTGAAACATTCTCCAGGGGCTGCGGCAAATTTAAAGCAGAATCAAGGACAGGACCGATTTTCTGATCAAGGCGGAGCAACCCGCCCTGAACAAGTTTTAAGACAGCCATGGTTGTGGCAAGGGGCTTTGTCAAAGATGCAAGATCAAAAATAGTTTCTTTTGTCATTATCTCGTTCAAATATAAATCTGACCTGCCAAATGCTCGGTGAAACAAAACCTTTGAATTCACAGATACCAAAAGAACAGCGCCTGGAAAAACATTGTCCTCAACACCTTTTTTCATCATGTCTGCTATGGCATCCATATGAGTCCTAATATAACCGCCATGAGGCAGATCTGGATTGGCCCGGATTGCCTCTCAATAAATAATGAAAATGATAATGGCATAATGCCGCCCCCTGTGGGTGATAGATTCAGCCCAGGACAGTCGGCGGGTATTTTGCCCTGCCGGACTAAAGCGCAGGAACTGCGGTCAAGTATGTCCTCAAACAGCCTGCGCTTCTTAACGCCCGGCAGGGCAAAATACCTGATCGCCTTTGTGTCCTAATGGTCTGGATCTATCACCCACATGGGGCTGTTGCTGTCGACACTTAGAACTGCTCTTATAACGGCCATGAGGCCGATGCGGTAGAGCCGCGGTTATCAGCACTAATAATCTGTATCCATTGTTACTTTACGACCAAAAGGCAGTGTAAGATTAACTTTTCCATGACCGGCTTTCAGCCCTGCCATAACAGGAATATGAAAATCTTTAAATGTCTCCTCCAAAATTTCAAAAATCATCTCTTTATCACCGCAATCATGAAAAGATCCTGCAATTACACCTTTAATTCCGTTAAACTGACCTGACATCTTCATTTGTGTAAGCATCCTGTCAATTTTATACGGAGGCTCCCTGATATCCTCAAAAAACAATATACATCCTTTAAAATCAGGTTGGAAAAAAGTTCCGGTCAGATGGGAAAGGGTTGCAAGATTACCACCTGACAAAATTCCTGTGGCACGACCGCTGCATATTGATAACCCTTCCCGCAATGAAACACGGCCTCCCTGAAGAGATG
>WFQS01000363.1 GCA_015486915.1 Desulfobacteraceae bacterium | reverse complement strand
TGACACTTCCCACCACGTCATAGCCGAGCTGAATTTGCTGAACAAGATTCGGTATCTCTTCAGGAGGATTCTGAAGATCAGCATCAAGGGTGACGATAATATCTCCCTTTGCCTGTTCAAACCCTGCCATTACTGCAGAATGCTGACCATAATTTCTGTTGAGAATTACACCCTTTATTAAACCTTGATTTTCAGTGGCTGCATTTTTAATCTTTACTGCAGAATTATCTTTGCTGCCATCATCAATGAGGATTATCTCAAAGAGAAAGTTCATTTCCTTGCAGGTTTTAAGGCATCTGGCAATAAGTTCATCCAGATTTTTTTCTTCATTGAATACCGGAATTACAATTGATATAAGTTCATTCTTCTTCATTTTGTGAGCACCTTTTTTATCGTGTTGACTACGTGATGAACATCATCGGGTGTCATGTCCGGGAAAAGAGGTAAAGACAGAATTCTTTTTGAATTCCATTCTGTATTAAAAAGTGAATCCGGGGGAATGATAAGATTGTTTTTATAATATTTATGGAGATGAACCGCTTTGAAATGAAGACCCGTTCCAATATTATTTTCCTTTAAAGCCTCCATAAATTTTTCCCTTGTCATCATTGCCCTGTCAACATCAAGGCGTACAATGAAAAGATGCCATGAATGTCTGACATCATAACCTTCAGGAATTGAAAGAGGTATGATTTCATCAATATCCCTTAAAAGTTCAAGGTAGAGATGTGCAAGGGATTCTCTTTTTTTATTAAATTCTTCGATCCTGTTTAACTGGGAGATACCAAGGGCAGCCAGAATATCAGGCAGGTTGTATTTGTATCCCGGTTCAATAACCTCTGCCATGGGAAGCCTTCCCTGGACAGTCCTGTCATAGGAATCTATCCCAAGTCCGTGAAATTTGAGTCTTTGAATTTTCTCCATGATCAGGTCATCATCGGAACAAACCATTCCACCTTCTCCGGTTGTAATATTTTTAATGGGATGGAAAGAGAAAATACAGGTTCCCTGGGATCCTGTTTTTTTACCCCTGTACAGGGTACCAAGTGCATGTGCTGCATCTTCTATAAGTACAATATCATGTTCGTCTGCAAAATCTCTTAAAGGGTCCATATCAACTGGTGCACCTGCGAAATGGACAGGAATTATCATTTTTACTTTTTCTGAAAAACATTTTTCCACTGTTTTCCGGTTAATCATCAGCGTATCTCTGTCAATATCTGCAAATACAGGTGTTGCCCCTGCCATGGTAATAAGATTAACAGTTGATACCCATGTCATGGATGGTGTGATAACCTTGTCACCTTTTCCAATACCATGAGCTTTTAGTATAAGATGCATGCCCGCAGTGGCAGAACTTAAGGCTATAGCATTGTCACACCCCGTATATTCACAGAATTTCTTTTCAAATTCAGCATTTTTGGGTCCTGTTGTTATCCAGCCGGATTTCAGAACCGCAGTTACAGCAGCAATATCTTCTGAGCTGATGGAAGGTGTTGAAAAAGGTAGAAACCTGTTTGACTTGACTTTTTTTTCTTTTTTATGGCATTTTTTCATTCACATTACCTGTAATTCTTTGGGCAGAACCTGAACTAATCCGGATACATATCATTATGGTTATTAAATGTTTAAGAAACCGTAATTTTAAATTACAACGGCATTATACTCATTAAAGATTACATGAAAATGAATGGGCTGCTAATACCTGCCGCAAAATCAAATGAAAAAACAATAACGGCTATCCTTTTATAAAATTTTCGATCCTTATTGCAGTTGCAGCAAAACGGCAATATAAAAAGATATATTTCCTTTGTTCATTTTGTTTTAATGATGATAGATATATAATTTATTTTTTGAGGCACTGTAACGCAGTTCAGATTTGCCTCATGGCAGTTATTTAACAAATGATGGCAGGTGATAATGTTAACAAATTTGAATGTAAGGATTTTTCAATGGATTCATGCCGGTGCAGGCTGCAATTATGTTGTGGACAGCGTTGCTGCTTTTTTTGCCCTGGGCGGGCCGTGGATAATGGTTGCCATGTTCTTTGTTTCATGGTTTTTTGTAAATCAGAATAAAAAAATTTTCTTTTTGGAAGCGTTGTGGGCGGCAGTTACAGGGTTAATGTTCAACCAGATAATTGGCCTTTTTTATTTTCATCCACGACCATTCATGCAAGGGCTTTGCAAACCGCTTTTTTCCCATGTTGCTGAGACCTCTTTCCCCAGCGATCATGCCTCATTGCTGTTTGCCGCTGCATTTTATCTGCTGATGTATAGACGGTTGATGTATTACGGCATTTTCCTTTTTGCCGTTGCCATACTCACAGCGTGGGGCAGGGTGTACTGCGGTGTACATTTTCCCTTTGATATGGCTGGCAGTTTGGTTGTGGGGTTTGTCAGTGCTGGATTGATACGCGTGATCAGAGGATCACTTCATCATTTTAACGATAAACTTATTTTTGTAAGTGATAAATTGACCTGCCGGATCGCAGGAGTGTTTAAATCAAATGGAACATAATAAAACATAATGCATATATTTCATATTAATGAACTGCTGAAACTTATCACCTGCCATACGGATCTGGCCTATATCGTGATTCTGCTTGTTTCCTTTTCAGAGTCCCTTGCCGTAGTCGGTTTAATTGTTCCGGGAACGTTGATCATGTTCGGGATAGGAGCAATTGTGTCCACAGGAAGCCTGGACCTGACAGCTGTGTTGGCTCTCGCCGCAGTGGGGGCTGTTGCAGGAGATGGTGTCAGTTACTGGCTGGGGCACCACTATAAAAATCATCTTCAGCAGATATGGCCGTTTTCACGGCATCCGGGCCTGCTTAACAAAGGAATTGCTTTTTTTGAATCACATGGCGGAAAAAGTGTGCTTTTCGGCCGTTTTGTAGGACCTGTACGCCCGGTTATTCCGGTTGTTGCAGGAATGATGGGCATGAAACCGCTGCATTTTTCCGTGGTAAACGTACTTTCAGCCATTGGCTGGGCTTTATTTTTTATTTTACCGGGATTTTTCCTTGGAACTTCCCTTGCAGTGGCGGGAGCTGTGAGTGCACGCCTTGCCATTCTCGGTTTTATCCTGTTTTGTGCCATATGGATTTTTCTGTGGCTTGGACGGAAACTGGCATGGGAGCTGAGCCAGAGAGGGTCGGCTTTTTTTGCTTCATTCATGGACTGGCTGGCATCTGATAAAACCGTGCATGGCACGTTGATTCCTGTAAAAAAGTTTTTTTCCTATCTTTTTCTCCGCCGGCAGGGTGAGGAATTATTCACGGGGTTTCTTATCATATTGTTTTTCCTGACCTGCTGGGGATTTCTCGGAGTTTTACAGGATGTCATCAGTAAAGATCCACTGGTTCTGGCAGATCATGCAGTGTACAATTTTTTCCAGTCCCTTCGGACCCCGTGGGCAGATAATTTTTTTGTTTTCATAACGGAATTCGGGGATTTTTTTGTTAATTTCTGCCTTTTTTGCGCTGTTTTAATTGTGCTTGCCGTAAAACGCTGCTATCGTACCGCTGTTTTCTGGACTTTAACCATAGCAGGGGGTTTTGCATGTGTTCAGCTTCTTAAATATCTGATCAGATTATCCCGGCCTGTTACGGTTTATAATGGTGTTTCGGTTTTTGGATTTCCAAGCTCTCATACAGCCATGGGGGTGATTTTGTACGGATTTATTGTACTCATGCTGACAAAAGATATGAATGCAGTGGTACGCTGGAAATCGTTTGCCACAATACTTTTAATTTCCTTTGCCATATCAATTTCCAGGCTTTATCTTGGTGTAAGCTGGCTTTCCGATGTTCTTGGAGGATTTTTCATCGGAACGAGCCTGGTTGTCCTTTCAGGAATTGAGTGGTTTAGAAATCCCGCTGACAAAATACCCGAAGTTCTGCTTGGAATTACGGTTGTGCTTGTTGTCGTTGCTGCAGGGGGATGGCATATAGCAGGGCATCATGAAAAAGATCTTGCCTTTTATGCACCCCGTCATCAAATAAAAACCATGAAATTAGCTGCATGGTCAGACAGAGGATGGGAAAAAATTCCTGCCTGGAAATTTGATATTGAAGGAGAGAGAAAACAGCCTTTAACGCTACAGTTTGCAGGTTCTTTAAACGATCTTGCAAAATACCTGCGCACTGCAGGCTGGCACTATCCTTTGCCCATGAATCTGAAAAACTTTCTTGGTATATTTTCACCCCATGTATCCATAGACCAGTTTCCGGTGTTGCCCCATCTGCATTCCGGCCTTTTTGACAGCCTTCGCCTTGTTTATCACAAAACCGGCGGTTCCACCCGCTGGGTGCTGAGACTCTGGCCTTCCGATTTCAGGATCATAACTGCAAAAGGGATAAGCATACCTCTTTTTGCGGGAACAATAGAGGAACAGAGATTCCGCCATCTTACGGGATTAATCACAGCTGCAATGGATACGGGTAACTATGATTCTCCCACTGCCGGGGTTAAAGCGATACTGAAAAAACGATTTACCGTTAAAACAGTCATGCGGTCAGGCAGTGTGCTTAAAGCGGATAAAAATAATTTGCGATGGAAGGGCATGGTTCTGCTTGTATGGCGGAGATGAAATTTTATTTTTCACCTGGCCTTCAAAATAATTTTTTTCAATTGATCGTTGTTGAGTTTGGAGTGATTGCAGCTGTTGTAGCGGTGACCCGGAAAATTAAAAGTTTTTATGGCAGGAATTCAGCTGTGATGCAGAACCGGACTTTGGTCCGCATTTACCTTTGACAGAATATTTTGAAGGCCAGGTGCTGAATTAACGG
>WFQS01000362.1 GCA_015486915.1 Desulfobacteraceae bacterium | reverse complement strand
TCCTGCGATATTAATTCCGCATTTACAGACAAAAACCCCAATTCTGGGAATTTCCCCTTCAATATCAATTTCATCGGGCATTTCAAGGCTTTTTGTACAGGTGTTCCTTGCATCGGCAAGAGCCATGCCAGCGGCACATGCAGCACCGCTTGCCTCGGTTACCGAAGTCGGGATATCCTTTGGAGACTGGAAAACACCTGAAACAAATACACCTGGCCTTGTTGTTTCAAGAGGAGAAAAGCATGATGTCTCAGCAAAATTGTATTTGTTAAGTCCAACTCCTATTCTCTTTGCAAGCTCAATGGTGGATTTGGGGATCTCAAGGCCCACGGAAAGGATGACCATGTCAAACTCTTCCTGTTCCAGAACACCTTTTTCACTGACATAGTTTAAAATCAGGTTCCCTGTTTCCCTATTTTCCACAACGGAATGGATTCTTGACTTTATGAATCTGACCTTGTCTTCATTTTTTGCCCTTAAATAATATTTTTCATAATCCTTACCAAAGGAGCGGATATCCATATTAAATATTGTACAGTCAAGTTCCTTTTCGGAATGTTCCTTGGCGATCATAGCGTCTTTTATGGCATACATGCAGCACACGGAAGAGCAGTATCCATTGCCGCATCTGTTCGTGTCCCTTGAGCCTATGCACTGAAGCCAGGCTATTTTTTCAGGTTCTTTCCCGTCAGAAGGCCTTGTAAGATGACCCATGGTGGGACCACCCGCACTTAAGATCCGCTCAAATTCAAGGCTTGTCATTACATTGGCAGATCTTTTGTACATATAGGCATCATCAAGTTCAGACGGATCATAGGTTTTGCTTCCCGTTGCAAGAATTACAGATCCTACCTTTATATCCCTTGTAAGGGCTGTCTGGGTATGATCAATGGCCCCTGCAAGGCAGGCTTCAACGCATTGATAACATTCGGAACATATCCCGCATGACAGACATCGCAGGCTTTCCTCTCTGATCTGGTCTTCGGTGAAAGTTGCCGTTATTTCATCAAAATTTCCCTTTCTCTGTTCAACGGGTAATTTTAAGGGAGAAACTCTTTTCTTTTCAACTTCGCCTGAAATATCCGGTCTTTCAAATTCAAATGTTTTTTCCCTGTTTTCCCTTAAATCCTGTCCTGTTATAAACCTGTGAATACTTTCTGCAGCCTCTTTTCCGCATGCAACGGCATCCACAACGGATTTTGGACCGTAAACCGCATCACCACCTGCAAAAACCCAGGGAACAGGAGTCTGAAAAGTTAAGGAATCCGCAGCAAGTCCTCCTCTTTCTGTCACGGCAATGGATTCTTTCTCAGAAAAGTCAAATTCTCCCATCTGGCCGATTGCAACAATCACATAATCAGCATCAATTGCAGTGATATCATTTTCATCGTAGGCCGGATTAAATCTTCCTTCATCATCAAATACATGGGTGCATTTTTTAAATTCAACACCTGTTACCTTATTGTTTTCTCCGATAAATTTTGCAGGCCCGAGACTGTTTCTGATTTTAACGTTTTCTTCAAGGGCATCTTCTATTTCATAATCCCATGCAGGCATTTCATCCCTTGCCTCAAGACAGACCATGGTGACATCATCAGCACCGAGACGCGTTGCCGTAAGAGCAACATCAACGGCCACATTGCCGCCTCCGATCACTACAACTTTCCCGCTTAAGGTATCAGCCCTTTCAAGGGCGGCATCCTTTAAAAACGATACTCCCTTGATGACCTGGGATAGATCCTCTCCTTTTACGTTCAGTTTCCTGCTTCCATGGAGACCCGCTGCAATGAAAAGAGCTGAAAATCCATCTTCTTTAAGGGAATCAAGGGTCATATCTTTTCCAAATTCAACACCTGTTTTTATTTCAACTCCCATTTTTTCAATAACGGCAATCTCTTTTTCAAGCTCTTTTTTTGGAAGACGGTATTCCGGAATACCAACTGCCATCATCCCGCCCTTTACCGGAAGTTTTTCAAAAACGGCGATGTCGTAGCCCTTCTGCGCAAGATAATACGCCGTTGTAAGTCCTGCAGGACCTGATCCCACAATTGCAACTTTTTCTTCACGTTTTTCTTTTATCTCAGGAATGTAAGGGGAATCACTTTTTAAATCCACATCGGATAAAAACCTGTGCAGATGCTGGATTGCAAGGGGTTCTTCCACATCGCGCCTTGTGCATTCCGCTTCACATGGATGGTGGCAGACCCTGCCGCATGCCCCTGGAAACGGATGCTCTTCTTTAAAGAGTTTCAATGCTTCACGGTACTGCCCGCGGCCCATAAGAGCAATAAAGCCCTGGATACTTACATGGGCGGGACAGGTCACCTTACACGGGGCTGTGGAGCGCTTTGAAATCCCGAATGTTCCGGGAATGGCCTGCTCATATTTTTTAAAGATTGCCTTTCTGTTATTAAGCCCCTGATTGTGTTCATCAGGGATATCCACGGGACATACGCCTGTACATTCACCGCAGCTTGTGCATTTTTCAGGATCAACAAATCTCGGATTTTCCCTGATTTTTGCAGTGAAATTTCCCTGCTCTCCGTCAAGTTCCAAAAGATCTGTATTTGTTAAAAGCTCTATGTTCAGATTCCGGCCGACCTCGACCAGTTTGGGTGAAATAACTCACATGGTACAGTCATTTGTGGGAAAAGTCTTGTCAAGTTCAGCCATCATACCGCCAATGGCATAATTTTTCTCCACAAGATACACATAGTATCCCGAGTTTGCCAGATCGATGGCGGACTGCATCCCTGCAATACCAGCCCCTACAACCATGACAGCGCCTGAAGTTTTGTTTGTTGAAATTAAATTTTCAGCCATTTTCCCTCCGTTATCCTTTCAATCTCTTCATAAAGCCAAGTACCTCAGGCAATTTATCCTCCCAGCCCATGCAGGATACGTTCACTGCTCCATATCCTTCCTGCTGAACATCTTTCACCATTTCAGCAGCCATATTGGTGCATTCCCTTACCTTGTCACCTGCTTTCTGGATTCTTTTCACAATTTCGTCAGGCATATTTACATTGTTCATATTCCTTGCCATGTACCTTGCCATACCAAGGGATTTTAACAAAAGAACAGTGGGAATAATCTTTGCCCCGTTTTTTTCAGCCGCATTAACAAAAGGGGCTGTCATCTGGAATTCAAACAAAGGCTGGGTAACAAAAAATTTTACCCCGTTTTCAATCTGGTTTTTCATTTTATCAAGTTCTTTTTCCCTGTCAGCACCACGAAGACAGGTGTTCAGAGTTGAACCTTTCAAAAAATCAGGGGAACCTGAAAGCTCCACCCCTGCCATGTCATGCCCGTTTTCCAGGGTTTTAACTCCCTTTAAAAGTTCATCAAGGGTGATATCATAAACAGCTTTTGCCTTATGGTGATCCCCAAAGGATGGATCTTCCCCGGTTACAAACATCATGCTTGTAATACCGCTGGCATAAGCCGCCAGGATATCGCCCTGCAAGGCCAACCGGTTCCTGTCCCGGCAGGATACCTGAACAATTGTATCAAGCCCCCTGCCCCGGAGGAGAAGACAGGCACCAAGGGAGGTCATGCGCATGACAGCGTTTCCCATTTCAGGCACAATAAAGGCGTCAACAACTCCTTTTACATTAAGGGCGTTCTTAATCATTGATGAGACATCTGTCCCCTTGGGAGGTTCAATCTGAACGAGACAGGCGAATTCACCAGCTTCAAACCTTTTTCTAAACTGCATAAGCACCTCGCAAAAAAGAGATTTGGTTAATCTGACAATTCTTATTAATATGACAATTCTTCTGTATTTTTTTTAAATAACGGCCATG
>WFQS01000361.1 GCA_015486915.1 Desulfobacteraceae bacterium | reverse complement strand
TTCTTCAAGATTTATCTCAAAGGATGTGACCATTTTTACATCTTCTGCAATTTCTTTTATCTGTCTGCCGAGACAGGCAAGTGCGATCAATGCGGTGAACCAGCCTAAGGCTCCTGCTGCCATTGTTTTTGCTATCTGTCTGAATATGGACATCAAATGGCCTGATATCCTGCAGGCAGCCCTGAAACAGACAGATTCAAGATTGTTTTTCCGGATTACTCTGTTGATTATTTCAGGGTTCCCATTGATGTTGATGAAAATTTTTGTATCAAAATCCCTGTCATGGCGGATCATTATATGGGCTGGAAGGCTTCCGGAAAATAAATTGTTTTGAAGATAGACGGCTCCGCGGTACATGATTTCAAAGGCTTTTCTGACAGGCACAAAATACCGGCGGGCACGGTTGGCGATAAACCGGGCGATATTTTTGATCATATTGGATGCCTTTGAAAAAATATTATTAACAAACTGCTTTATCCAAAGGAAGACACGCTTTGCTCCGTCCCAGATACATGTTGAAATCTGTTGAATTCTGTTTTCAAGATCATACTTTTCTTCCACGGAAAAATTCTTAATTTTCTGAAACAATGAGTCTTCAATGGAGTCGTCCATCTTCTGGACCTGATTTTCCATCTGCACCAGCCTTTTGAAAAATTCAGGAACCGGTGTGTCGTATGATTCCGGTCCTTCCCATGTTTCTCCTGTATAACCTTGTTCCATTGTGGGTGTGGAAAGGTAGTTGATATTTCCTGTTCCGGGCTGTTGGCGCCAGAAATCTTCCATTGCACTGGAAAATCTCATGCCGGATTCCCGGCCGTGGTTTGAACTGCCGATATGAACATCAAAGCCCATCAGCCACAACTCAATTCCTGCAACGGCATTGATAAATGTTTTATTTTTCTTATCCCTTACAAACCCGGGATGCCATGACAGTGCATTAATAATTTCATCCTGCTGAAACAATGCACGCAACGTCTCAATGGTGAGTTTCTTATATTTTGTATCGTCATACAACTTGTTTTCAACGTCATCACGTTTAATCAGCTTAAGACAGTATGCGGTATCTGAAAAATTTTTCAGTGCCCTTTGGAAAATTGAGTTGGAAACAGGGGAAAGGTCAGTTTTTGAATTTAATTTTTCTTTCCACGGGAAAAATCCAAGTACATAGAGCCTGAGGTAAACGGCCCGCATTACAGCGAAATTTGATTCAAACGGCTCAAATTTTTTATTTTTCTTAAAGATTGTCCAGTTGGCCGGGTCCTGCTGATCTTCAAAACTTACCAGCTGCTGGAGCACCTGCCAGGTTTGAGGGCCTGCCCATGAATCCCTGTTTTTCAATCCCGCATCTGTTTGAAATTTTTTCACGGCTTTTTTCAGATATGGGTCAATTGTTTCTTTTGTGCGGTTTTGTTCTGAATCCTGTAAATATCCAAGATCAGCAAGGCGGGAGCGAATCGCCAGTGTATAAGCCCTTGTGTTTGCCCTGTTATTATCCTCAGTTAAGGAAATTTTCATTGAAGGATCAGGCAGATAACCTTTGCTACAGGCTTCATCAATGCAGGAAAAAAGATTTTCAAATGCAGTGAAAACAATTGAAGAATCAGCCGATGGCATCACTTATTGCCTCTTTGAACATTTCAACAAAGCCCTGGCGGTTTTTCCGGGCAGCCTCCACCATCTGCAAATGGGCATCCAAATCTGATTTTGTTATATCCTTATCGTAAAAAAATTTGACATCGCCATCCAATTTACTTGTTGTGCATGCCATAATTTTAAAATCAGCCTGGGACCGGGCATTTTCCAGGATTGAATCAAATGTGTCAGGATAGGGTTTTTCAGATTTAATTGATATGGTGCCCTTATAGGAAACAACTTCAAGTGATGAAAGATCTTCGACTCCCTTTGCAATGGAATCAAATGCCTGTTTAAATGAACTCATAAGTTCCTCCTCGTCTAAATGGTGGTGTGTAATGGTGGTGTGTTGATAACATTCTCTGTTAAGGGAACTTCCAAAAAATAATTTACGCATCCTGTTTGCCCTTTTGCCCGTTTTCTCTGTTGTGATAACAGGCACATAGTTCGACTATGCACCTGTCATCATGCCTTGAAAACGAACAAAAGTACTGCACGATATACGTATATTATTTTCTTTCAGTTCCCTAACAGGAAAAACATTTTTCAGTGCCAAAGTCAAGAATTTAATGCTATCCACAACCGGGCAATCTTTTAAGACGGATTGTAAGGCATTACATCACTCAACAGGCTGTTATATGTTATTATTGGTTATTGCCTCATGGCAATATGTATTTTATAATTATTCCCTTTAAAAAAAGATGTGGCAAATTCTGCAACCTGCCGGGGATCGTAAAATTTACAACTGAAGACATCAATATATATCCGGCTTGAAGCATTGACAAAATGTCCTGAAATCAGGGATGTCTCAATCATCTGTATCATACTGAAGCCCTCTACTTTTTTATCGTTTTCAAAGTGTATGATCCTGTATTCCCCAAAGCGTTTCATGTCAATGAGATCACACAGCTCGTATACGAATCGTTCAATTTCTTCAGCATTCTGCATCAATTCATGATCAGCCTCATAAATATCCACAGATGTCAAAACACCCCAGGGATCTTTTTTCTCATACTCCTTTTTCCAGGAGGTCGGATGTATATCAGAATTTTTAATTGTCTGCCCTGCGTTTTTTTTCTCTGAATACCCGTGAAAAATACCTCTGTTCTGATCGGAAGAGATAACTGTATTGTCAGATTGAAAAGATTTCTTCATGGAATAAATGGCAGTATCGAGGTCGATATTGTTTCCACAGGTGAAAATATCAACGGCAGCATAATTGTATTCAGGCCAGGCGTGCACAGTAAAATGAGACTCTGCAATAATGACAACTCCGCTGATTCCCTGGGGTTCATATTTGTGAAAGGAGGAGCTGATAATGTTTGCACCACTGTTTTTTGCCGCTTTCAGCAGGGCTGTTTCAACCTTATCCTTATCTAAAAGAGCATTGGCGCCGCATTCATAATACTCAATAGTCAACTGCCTTCCAAGAGCAGGGCATATACCCTTTTCAGTATCATCCATACATTTACTATTTTTATTAGACATTTATATCAACCTTTATATAACCGCCATGGGGTCGAACTGAACTGAGTTACTTTGCCTCAAAAAATCAGAGATTTTGACAAACAATGAAAGTTACACGTTGTTTCAAAGACTTTCTTATAACGGCCATGAGGCCGGGCTGAACTACGCTACCCTGCCTCTCAACGAACATAAAAAGAGCATCGATTACTTTGTCAAAAGTGAGCTCTTTCTTATAACTGCTTTTAAGTAAGACACTAAGTTGTATCCGGATATAAATAATTAGAATATCATAATTGCTTCAAAAGAATCCATAGTTTTTTTCAGGATTTAACCGAAAAACCCGATTTCTTTTTGATCTGTTCTCAGGGTTTGTTTCTTAGAGAATCATGGAAATTTTTAAAAAGCCGTTTACCGGAATTTTATTCTCAGGCTTGACTGACCCATGGTGTGAATGGTAAAAACTTATCCCATGGAACAGAATTTAACACATATAAAAACTATTCTTGATACGGCACTTAATAATTTCAGGGCGGCATCTGATCTTGATATGAGTAAGATCTGGGATATGTGGGAAAAGGTTGTGGGTGAAGTTATATCAGAAAACGCAAAGCCCGGGGCTTTCAGGGATGGGGTGCTGATAATAAATGTTTCAAGTTCAGTATGGCTTCACCAGCTTGGATTTTTAAAGCACGATATGATAAAAAATCTCAATCGTGCCATTGGCAGAAATCTTATAAAGACAATAAAATTTAAAATTGCCAGCCTGCATTGATGAATATTTTTTTAAGGAAAAAATTAACGGAAAAATTAAATTTTTTCAGCCTGAAGACGGGTACAGATTTTCCATGGATACTATTTTTTTGGCTGATTATGTGAAGCCTGAAAAAGGACAGAAGATTCTTGATATTGGAACAGGATCCGGAATAATGCCGGTGATTCTTGCTTTAAAATACCCAAAAGTTCAGATAACAGGGGTTGAAATCCAGGAAGAACTCGCGAAAACTGCAATACAAAATGTTATCATGAATCATCTCGAAAAACAAATATCCATACTTCAAAGAGATATAAACAAAACAGGTCTTAATCATATAAATGGAACCCAGGATATTATTATTTCCAATCCTCCATATAAAAAAAAAGGCAGTGGCAGGCTTAATCATAACATGCAGAAAGCCATTGCAAGGCACGAAATAAACCTGTCCCTTGATGAACTTGCTCAATCTGTAAAAAAACTTTTGTCACCCAAAGGATGTTTTTATATGATTTATCCTGCGGAGCGACTGTCCGAAATGATCTGTACTTTGTGTCAATACAGGATCGAACCTGACCAGATCAGGTTTATCCACACCAAAAAAAAATCAGCAGCAAAACGCGTGATGGTTAAATGTATAAAAAACGGCAACGGGACAGTTACTGTGCTTCCACCCCTTTATGTCAACGATTAGGGAAACAGCAGACAAAAGATGCGCATTCAGTTCAAGGCATCAAATTCCGTTACTGTGTTTTTTCCTTGATAAATGCATGGATTAATGTATTTTATATACAATCAATAAGACTGATAGTCTTTAATTTTTTTAAATACCAATTATAGGAACTTATTTATGAACTGGGACTGGGACAAACTCAGAGAGAAGCAGGAGAAATTTGAGAAAGGCCAAGGGGGCTTTGGCGGCGGGATACCCCGGCCTCCACAGATGGATGAATTTTTGAACAAATTTAAGCAATTCAAATTTCCCGGAGGAATAATAATGATCGTTGTTCTGTTCCTCCTTTTTTTCGGAAGCTCAACTTTTTTTACGATTGGAGTTGATGAGGTGGGTGTAATACAGAGATTCGGGAAATATGAACGTATATGTCAGCCGGGTCTTAATTTTAAACTGCCCGCAGGTATTGAAAAACTCACCAAGGTTAAAGTTAAAAGAGTGTACAACGAGGCCTTTGGCTTTAAGACCGTTAACGGAGCAAACAATCAAAGGTTCACCACTGCCAATGAGGACCTTGAAGTTGCCTTGATGCTCACAGGGGATCTAAATGTTGCCGTAGTTCCATGGATCGTCCAGTACAGGATTTCCAATCCTTATAATTATCTTTTTAAAGTTAAGGGCGTAAGGACATTGTTAAGGGATATGGCTGAGGCGACCATGCGTACTGTTATTGGGGACAGAAGTATAAATGAAGTGATAAGTAAGCGGGATGAGATTGCCATTGCCGCAAAACAAAGACTTCAGAAAGAAATGACCCTGAATCAGACTGGTATTCATATTGTCACCGTTGAAATGAAGAAAACCGATGTGCCGGGTCCGGTGCAGCCTTCATTTAATGAAGTTAATGAAGCTGTTCAGGAGAAACAGCAGATGATATACAAGGCAAAAGAGGAATACAATAAAGCCGTTCCTGCAGCAAGAGGAGAGGCGAAAAGGGTGATAAAGGATTCAGAAGGTTATGCCTTGGATCGTATCAACCGTGCCCAGGGTGATGCTGCAAGATTTACTTCAGTATATAAAGAATATGTCAAGGCAAAAGATGTTACGAGAAGAAGGCTTTATATTGAAGCCATGGCAGGCATTCTCCCGAAACTTGGGAAAAAATACATTATTGATTCTGATCAGAAGAACCTGCTCCCCCTTCTTAATATTGGTGGCGGGGCATCTGCATCTCCTTTGAATGGGCAGTTTTTAAATGGAAATGGTGGTAAAAAATGATGAAATTTAAAGGAATTATAATAGGAATACTGGCTGTGGCGTTATTCACCGTTTTTGCTTCAGCCTATGTTGTTGATGAAACGGAACAGGTCGTGGTAACCCAGTTTGGAAAAGTTGTAGGTCAACCTGTTATCAAACCGGGACTTAATTTTAAAGTACCATTTATCCAGAAGGCAACCTATTTTCCCAAAAACCTTCAGTCCTGGGATGGAGATCCCGGAGAAGTTCCCACAAAGGATAAGGTCTATATCTGGGTTGATATATTTGCCATGTGGAAGATAGTTGATCCTGTCAAGTATTTCCAGACGGTGAACAATATGACCACGGCTCTTGGACGTCTTGATGATATTATCGGACCTTCCATGCGAAATCTTGTAACCTCCTATCGTCTTGTGGAAAGTGTGAGAAATTCCAACAGACCCATGGATACATTTGAAGCCCTTGAGAAACAGGAGGGGCAGAAGGTGGCTTCTCAGTATAATATCATGAAGGGCCGAACCAGAATCACCAGATTAATGATGGCCCAGGCTCAGCCCAAACTTGAAAAGTTTGGTATTAAACTTGAAGATATTAAAATAAAACGAATTAATTATGTTGAAAAGGTAAGGCGTGCCGTTTACAGCAGAATGATTGCAGAAAGAAATCAGATAGCTGAGAAATACCGTGCTGAAGGCAAGGGAGAGGCCAATGATATACGCGGTGACAAGGAAAAGGAGTTGCAGTTGATCAAATCGGGAGCATATAAAACTGCCCAGGAGATCAAAGGTAAGGCTGATGCAAAGGCTACGGCCATCTATGCCGATGCCTACGGGGTTGATCCTGAGTTTTATTCTTTTTCAAGAACCCTTGAGGTATATAAAAAAGCATTGGATAAAACCAATACATTCGTCATCTCAACAGATTCTGATTTTATGAAGTATTTGAAAAAATATTAGGCTTGTAAAATCTTATTTTTGAACAGGTAGGTTATTGCGAACTGATTATTAATGATATAAAGGG
>WFQS01000360.1 GCA_015486915.1 Desulfobacteraceae bacterium | reverse complement strand
CCCTATGATTCTTTTTAAATTAAAAATGTAGTTTACAATAATAACGCAAAAATTGAAAAATATCGATTAAAAAATTTTTTAATAAAAATGCATTTTATAATGGACAATATCCCTGCAATTTGCTATTAGTTCATTTCGTTTGCGCCTGTAGCTCAGCTGGATAGAGCAACGGACTTCTAATCCGTAGGTCGCAGGTTCGAATCCTGCCAGGCGTACCATAAGATATCAAGGCTCTTTGGTGATTTTTTGCTGGGGGTCTTTTTTTGTGTCTTCGTTGACCTTTTTGATACATCTTACTGAAACAGGGGATGGGGATATTGTTGCAGTGAGAACCCGTTATCTCCTTCTCCACAAATATATCAACAATGAAATTAATTTTACAACGAATTTGTATACATGGCTTTTACAGCATGTGCCCATACTATTTATGTGCCTTCAATTGGATGTTTTAAATAAAATTTTTTTCAATTTCCATGCTGCACTGCGCTGCGAGGCCTCAAAAAATCAGATATTTTGGCGAACATAAAAAGAACATTTGTGACTTTGTCAGAAGTGAGCTCTTTTTTATAACTGCCATGGGGCAGAGCTGGAGACTCTCAGACAGCCTCAAAGAATCAAATATTCTGATAAATATTGGGCAGAAGGCGCGTAGCCAACTTTTATTTTTGAAGGATTTTTACGGGAGTTTCTTCTAAAAAAAGTATTGACATATAGTACAATAAAACGATAAATAACAAAATTTTGGAATGGTTTTGAGGTATCCTCTTAAAATTGCGACAAAAAAGAGTATCATGTCTTTTATTATGTAATAGCTTAAATTAAAAATGCACCTTGCATGGCTTGTCTATTCTGTGCTTGGACAGGACTTTTGATTTTCTTTGCATGTTTCTGGCAAATCCAGATCCGCCTCATGGCGGTGATAAGAGATTTGAAATGATAATAGTATGGCTTTTTATTGAGTGTGTAATATTTTTCAAGGATGCTGCTTATTCATAATGATGGGTTTTTGAGAAAAATTTAAGGAGAGATCAATGCTCAGGTACATGCGTGAAAATACCGGCTCATGGATTATTAAAATCCTTCTTGGGCTTGTTATTCTGGTGTTTATATTTCTTGGAATGGGTTCAAAGGGTTCTAAAAGAGGCACCAGGGCCGCAATGGTCGATGATGAAACCATTACAATGACAGAGTATCAAAAGTCATATGATGCGGTGGTTGAACAGATGCGCAGGATGTTTGGTAAACAGATTGATGCAAAAATGCTAAAAGTGCTCCAGGCAAAAAAACAGGCTATTAACAGGCTGATTGATCAACGCCTTTTATTGAAAGAAGCGGACAGGCTTAAAATAGATGTTCCTGATAAAGAACTTCAGGATTCATTACTTTCAATACCGGCATTCAGACGGGACGGAGCTTTTGACTTAACGACCTATAAAAGGGTGCTGGCAGGAAACAGATTGACTCCTGAAATGTTTGAAGCTGATCAGAAACAGTCCTTAAAACAGGAAAAAATAAGAAACCTTGTGCTTGAGAATATCTTTGCTTCAGATATGGAGGCAGGGGAATGGTATAGATATAAAAATACAAAGATCAGTATAGACTATATCAGCTTCAAACCGTTGTCTTACACAAAAATTGATCCTGATAACAGCAAAATTCATTCTTATTATGACAAAAATAAAAATCATTACAAGTCAGAGCCAATGTTAAAGGTGGAGTATCTTAAATTTTTGCCTGATGATTACAGAAAAAAAGTGAGTATTTCTAACAGTGCTGCAAAGGAATATTACGATGAGAATATGGATAAATTCAAGGTTCCAGCAAAGGTTGAGGCCCGCCATATTCTGATACGGGTTGCCCCTGATGCTTCTGATGCTGTTGTGAAAGAATCAGAGAAGAAAGCAGAAAAAATTTATCAAATGGCCCTTAAAGGGGATAATTTTTCTTTGCTTGCAAAGAAATTTTCAGAGGGTCCTAGTAAGGAAAGCGGAGGATACCTTGGAAAATTTACCAGAAATTCCATGGTGAAACCATTTGCTGATAAAGCATTCTCAATGAAAAAAGGTGAAATAAGCAAACCGGTCAGGACAAGGTTCGGATGGCATATCATCAAGGTAGAGGGTGTATACCCTGCATCTACAAAGTCTTTTAAAGAAGCAAAACCTTCCATAGTAAAAATCCTTGAAGATAATAAAATTAAAAATCTTGCCTATGATGATGCAGGAAAAGCCTTTGATGCAATTATAGACGGTGAGACTTTAAAAGAGGCTGCCATCGCTGCTGGTAAACAAATGAGAAATGCCGGACCTTTTACAAAAACGGGTAATGGGCTTTTAATGCCCGCTGCCGCACAATTTGCAAAGGCGGCTTTTTCACTTCCTTTAAATGAAATAAGTGACATTCAAGAGATACAGGGAAATTATTATATAATTAAACCAGTAAAAAAAATAGCTCCTGCTGTGCTTGATTTTGAGAAGGTAAAGGAAAAAGTAAAACAGGACCTTATTGCGGAACTACGGATGAAAATGGCTGAAAAAGATGCCAAAAAATTTCTGTCAGCTTTAAAAAAAGATGGTGATATTCATAAGTTAGCAGCAAAAAAAGGATTAAAAATAAAGTCTTCAAAACTATTTACCAGGGATGCTGGAATTTCCGAAATTGCCGGTAACAGAAAAATAACCGGTGCTGCTTTTAAATTGTCCTCTACGAACAGATTTTTTTCAAATATACTTAAAGCAAATGGAAATTATTATATTATTGCTTTTAAAGACAAAAAAGTGCCGGATCAGGTTGAAATTGACAAAAATATGGATAAAGCTAAAAAAGAGCTTTTGAAAATAAAACAGAACAAGACATTCACAGCATTTTTGGATACTTTAAGAGAGAAAAGTAAAATAAAGATTGAACCCGGACTTCTGGATTAGCAGTTCAGAAAAGCTTGTATCTGATCCGGTCCTTGTTCAGGGTTTTATTCCAAATGGTCTGAGATATATTTTTTTAAAGAATAAAACGTCTGAGAAAAGTGTAAGCCTGCACCTTGATGTCCAGACAGGGTCATGTAATGAAGCTGAGAATCAGCGTGGTCTGGCGCATTTTATGGAACATATGGTTTCTAACGGTTCAAAACATTTTAAACCGGGGAAATTAGTTGAATATTTTCAGTCAATTTGCATGAGTTTCGGTGCGGATGCAAATGCTCACACAGGTTTTTTTGAAACCGTTTTTGATATTTTTCTTCCAGGTGGAGATAAGAAAAACCTTGAAGATGGCTTTCTTGTACTGGTCAGGCGCAGGATCATATTCAGGAAATTATTCGAATTTCATAATAGCGTTGTTTTCGAGATAAAAATTAAGATCAAAGGTCTGTTTACTTGTGAGGCCGTTGAATTTTATACGCCGTTTTCTTAATTTAATTGAACTGAAAGAGATATGTTCGTCAACTTCAACATCTTCAACTGTTTTAAAGGGAATGTCCTCAACATAATAGTCAAAGCTGCTCAATAATAATGAATATTCTGATTCTTTTTCAAACTGATATTTTTGTTTTTTCCCATTATCGTAATCACTGTCTTCAATATAGTTAAATGCCAGGCCCCCCATACTTATATCTATAATTTGTCCGATGCGGTGGCAATTATTGGGATTAATGGCTGCGAATGCGCCTTCTTTTGCTCTGTAGCGTTTATATTTACGCCTTTCAGCTATTTTTTTTCCAGCTTCCATCCTTACCCCTTTTTTTTGTATGATACTACTGACAAGTATCTTGAATTTTTAGAGTTGGTTTCGCGCATTTTGTCCATATTTGCCAGAATCCTTGATTCTTTGAGACCGTCTGATAGTCTTTAGATAGGCCTCATGGACGTTTTATGAAAAAGAGCTCACTTTTTACAGAGAAACTGATGCTCTTTTTATGTTCGTTGTGAGGCACTGTAACGCAGTTCAGATCCGCATCATGGCGGTTATAAGAGAAAATAACCAATGAAGAACAGCACTTATAAGTGACCAATTGTTTTATAAAAATTTAGTGTTCTTAAAATTCAGACTTTTGTTCATATGCTAATTTTTGTTCAGATGTTATCTCGATGGAAAAAAATATGCATTTTTATCAATGCGGTATTTTATAAAGATAAAATAATTCTTTCGCTGTTGTCAATATTTTTTTTGAAATTGTTTAAGTGTCCTGTTTTTTTTCGCATTTGCAGGGTCAAATATATTCCCGTTCATGGCTATATATACTCCTGGAACAAGTGTTTGTACAGCGGCAATGGCACATCCAAGATTAAAAGATGCATCACTTGATTTAAAACTTGCCGGCTCCATAGCACCTGTAAAGACTATAACTTTTTTTGGAATGTTTTTAAGGACCATGGCCGTTTCAATCATTGTGTCTGTTCCATGAGTTATTACAATACGATCACAAGGCTCGTTTGTCACTGCATTAAGGACAAGGGATCTGTCATCATCTGTCATGTCAAGGGAATCCTTCTGAAGCAGCGATTTGATTTCATATTTAAACCCAACTCTTGCATCCTCAAGTATTTCCTTTATCCTGGGCTGGCCCACCTGATATTTGCTCATTGCATCAAAATAAATTTTATCAATTGTGCCTCCCAGCGCAAAGAATGATATTTTCATTTTACTTTTCCTTTTCCTGTCTGTTAAGATACTTGAAACATTTTTCACAGGTTACATCTGAAATGTCGTAACTGAATCCCCTGTTTTTCAGATAATTGAATATTTTTTTTCTAAATTTTGTGCTGTCAAAATTCTGCCAGAGGCTGAGTTTTGGCTTAACGGCGGACCATGCAGATTTTAATTCGTCAATATCCTTAACAGCGTCATCAATAATGTCTTGCTCTATACCCTTTTGCTTAAGTTCAAAAGATAGGGCAAATTTTGACCTTGGACGAAATCTTTCCCTGTTTTCAACAAACATGTCTGCAAAAATTTTATCATCAAGAAGATGCTCCTTTAATAGTCTTTGTATTGTTTTATCTATAGTTGCTGATGTAACTTTCTTTTTTTTAAGATAGTCAATTATTTCTTTTACGCTTCTTGCTCTCGGGCTTAGAAACCTTAAACAATTATTATATGCCTTACTTAATTGAATATCAGCTTGTTCATCATGGTCTAAAGCAGTCATTATTTTTAAATATCCAGTATTAAATCATAATTCTGATAAGGTCCAGGCAATATTAACCCTGGCAAGCTCAACAGGAGTATCCTGTCGTTTCCCTGTTATTGAATGAAGAGTAACAGGGTCGGAGGAATCTTCAAGAAGTTCTGTGGTTGATAAAATGTTATCTCCATAAAAGGAAGCTTTATGAAAACTGACATCAATGCTTTGAGGTCTGTATAGTGCTGTTAATTTCTGTGGTATAGTTTCCACAGCCCATTCAAGATATACAGCGTTATTAACATGCTGGTTAAGATCAAGGTCGTGCATTCTTACTTTAAAGGGTATTTCACGGTGAACAGTTTCAGGCAGTCTTAATTTTTTGTTCAAAATATCAGGCTCATTAACTGATAAATTTGAATTGAAATAATTTTCATCAGACAGAACATCGGGTAGAAATCTGCTGAGGCGAACAGGTCTGCAGTTGTCTTTTCTTACCATAATCCATATTCCTGTGGCATTGATAATGTCTGTTCCATTTTTATCTTTTATGTTGAATTCTCTTAATTCATAAAGGTTTTTACAGGGAGTCCGCCAGGTATTAATAAAAATTGTATCATTCCATTTCGGTAATTTTATGATTTTGATGTGATATCTCGATATAACCCACGCAAAATTTTTTTTTTCAAGGTCAAATCCTGAGATTCCAAGTTCTGATGCATGTATGCATGAACTGTCCTGTAAAAAATTAAGAATACTTATTGTTTTCAGGCGACCTTTAAAATCTAAATCCGAATATTTAATTGCTATTTTCTGGTCAAAAATAGAATCAGAGTATGGTTTTTGTAACATTTTGATTCCCTTTAAGTTGCAATTTTTTACTTTTTTAAATCCGGTTTATCCAGGGTTATTATTTCCATTGCGTGATATGCCGGTTCTTCATATGGATGAACCTTAACAAGTGTTTTCAGTACATCAATCAGAATAGATTTTTTACACACCATTTCAACCTTATACTCATCAACCCTGTTAATTATGCCATGCTCTCCAATAAAGGGGACACTCCCTTTTAATGGCCTGAATTCACCATTTCCCATGGTTTGCCATGAACATGAATCATAATTATTAAATTTTCCTGCTCCTTTATCATATAGGGCGTTTTTTACTTCTTGAACATGGGTTTCAGGTACGTAAAATGATATTAAATACAAAGACTCACCTTTTTTGAAAATAAACGTTATGATGTTTTTATTGAGGCAGACTTTTTATTATCCGAAACGGTGTTGATATAATTCTTTTCATCATATTTACCAACTCCTTTCCGACTTCAGAAGGTGGTAGTAGAAAAATATCCGGATTATCAATGCTGCCTGTGATTTTAACGGGAAAAGATATGAGTTGATTATTCAGTATGTGCCCGAGGATAGGTATATTTTTGATAATGAGATCAGCAGTTTTAAAAGGCGATACAAGGCATTTAAGTTCCGTTGTTTTCTTAAGCATATCTATCCATCCTTTAAAAACAAATGTCATATCCACTCCTTTGATCACAGCTGATTTCAGGATAATACGGTTATTTTTAATATCGGCTCTGACAGTCATGGAATTATAGGCAAAGCCATTCTGTACAATGTCAGGAATTTTTCCTTGAATGAATTTTGAAATATTTATAACAGAGAGTATCCTTGAGAGCAATGTAAGTCTGTATATTCTTCCTTTGGATGAAGAAAAATCGATCTTGCCGTGAAGATTATTCATTAATTGATACATGTTTCCTTTGGAGTCAAGATCAACATTAATGGTATACCGCCCCTTTATAAGTTGTTTTTTACTGAACATACATGATGTTAATTCTTCAAGATCCCCCTTTTTTGTATTTAGTTCCAGACTGAGATTAAGTTTATCATTTTTGTCTATAATGCCTGTAATACTTATACCACATAGTTTTGTGCTTTCAATTAAAATAGTGAAATTATTATGATCAACGTCTATATCAGCCTCAAAAGGAGAAAACACCATTGTTTTATAGATGAGACGGTTTGCTATTATCTTAAAATTAAGTGGGAAAATTATTGAGGTATATAAATTGTTTTCATCTGATTGGTCTTCAAGGTGTATTCTGCTTAGGGCATCAACATCAATGGTGTCCGTTAAAACTGTTAATCCTGATTTTTTATTTGAAATTAAGGTAAAATTTCTGTTGTCAGTCAAATTGAATATTTTTCTACCTGTGCTGCTGTCAGGTTTTAGTATTTTTTTTATGGTTCTTGTGTCAAATCTGCCATTGAAATTTAGATGCCCGTGTTGTTGACCTGTGCTGCCGGTATATGAAAAATGAGCATCTGAAAGATTTTTGTCTTTTATTCCAAGCTTCATGGAAAAATTAACAAGGTTGTTTAAAGTCTGTTCCTCTGGATTGTTATCAGTTGGAATTTTCATCTCCAAAACTGCTTCAGGCCCTGTTTTAAGTACTATGTTCCCTTGAAAGTCTGTTTCTTTTTTTTTAAAAGACAATTTTGCTTTTGATACAGACAGGGGAAGTGCAATTTCATTTATAAAGTCAGTCTTTATAAAAGAGGTTATCAAATCTGTTTTGTATATTTCAGCTTTTATATCTGAAAAAAAATTCATTTTATCTGATATTTTAAATCCAAAGGACAGTGAACCTATCTCCACATTCGATGATTTTTTTCCAAGGGAAATATTACTGCAGGTACCGTTAACATCATACTGCCATTGACCCGGGTGCATTACAGGGCCTTTAAGGGTAATTGAGTCGAT
>WFQS01000359.1 GCA_015486915.1 Desulfobacteraceae bacterium | reverse complement strand
GTGGGCTCGGAGATGTGTATAAGTGACAGCTCTAATAATTCAAAGTATTGTGCAGGAGTTTCATATAAAAAAAATGTAAGGAGTTATTACGTGATCGAAAAAGGAGATAAAAGAAAAACCCGGGAAAGGCTGCTTGCCGCAGCCTGTGAAATGTTTGCAAGAGATGGATTTCATAATGCCAGAGTTGCTGATATCTGCAGCCTTGCAGGGGCGAATGTGGCATCGGTAAATTATTATTTCACCAATAAAACGACCCTTTACATCGAAACCTGGAAATACGCTTTTCAGCAGTTTGAAGAACCTGCATTTTCTAATAACGCAAAGGGCACGCCGGAGGCAATACTGAAAAAGTATATCCATGCCATTATGAAGGATTTTACCGCAAAAGGCAGAATGGGATATTTCAGTCGCCTCTATCTGATGGAACTTGCAAGACCAACGGGACTGATCCAGGATACATGGCGTGAATTAATTGAACCCCGCAGGCAGAAACTTCACCATATTATCCGTAAAATAATGGGTAAAAACGCTGATAATGAAAAAGTGCTGCTCTGTGAATTAAGCATAATAAACCAGTGCCGCACGCTTTTAACTATCAAGCACAGCGATCTTGAATATCTGCTCAATAAAAAATTCAACCCTGATCTTATCAGAAGTCTTGCAGACCATATTGCTGAATTTTCCCTTGCCGGAATCAAGGCTATTGGCAATTTTAACGAATAAACAGATATCTTTTTTAATGTATGTTCCGGTAATACCCTATTCGATATTTCCAGAAACCAGACAAATTAAATCTTGGGGTTTCTCAAATCAGCGCGGGTCTTTTATCTTTGAGACACCGCAGCTCAGTTCCGCTCTGCTTTATGGCAGTTATAATAAAATGCGATTGTCAAAACAATTCAATTGTCATTTTTTTATGGACTACTCTATATTTATATGATAGCGGAATACAGAAAGGGTGGAAAAAAATCTGTTAATACAGCAACCTGTTAATGCAGCAGGTATTACAGGAAAAGGTCAGATAACACTTACAAGGAAGAACAATGCGTATCAGATGCTGGGGCTCCAGAGGATCAATTCCTGTATGCGGCAGGGAATACATGAAATACGGCGGGGATACAACCTGTATCAGTATCACTGCAAAAAGCGGTGATATTGTGATTATTGATGCAGGAACAGGAATCCGAAGGCTTGGCATACATCCTGATTACAATGATATAAATGTATATAATCTTGTTTTTACCCATTTCCACTGGGACCATGTGATGGGATTTAATTTTTTCAGGCCTATTTTAGAAAAAAATAAAACCATTAAAATACGAAACAGCTGTTTTTCCTCTTTTTTTGTTAAAAACATATTAGAGGATCTCATGAGAAAACCTTTTTTTCCGGTTACCATGGGAGATTTAAATGCAAAAATCAAGTTTATTGAAAACAACGGGAATAAATTTTCCATTGGTTCCCTTGATATTGAAACAATTCCATTAAGCCATCCCGGGGAAGGATCAGGGTATAAATTTATAGAAAACGGAAAATCTTTTGTATTTCTAACGGATAACGAACTTGGATTTAATCATTTAAAAAATTCCGAATCAGATAAAAAAATGCAGGATGATTCCGTACAGGTAGAAACAGATCAAAAAGATACAGTGCTCAAAAAAACCGGATTTAACGCGTACCTTAAATTTTCAAAAAATGCGGATCTGTTATTCCATGATGGTGAATTTACACCCGATGAATACCCTTCAAGATCAGGATGGGGACATTCCGTTTACACAACAGCCCTTGACCTTGCCATAAAAGCCAATGTTAAAAAACTTGGCATTTTCCATATTAACCAGGAAAGAAAAGACCGTGAAATGGATGAAATTATAGACAGATGCATGGATATAATTAAACAGAGAAATGCACAGCTTGATTGTTTTGGTGTTAAATGCGATATGGAATTTGATCTATAATTCCTGTTTTTTTGTAGGTTATTCCTATTCTTCTGAGCCTTTTTCTGACTTATTACCTTCCTGTTTATCTTTAGATTTCTGTTTATTTTCAGATTTTTTTTCAGATTTCCCAGGGGCATCGTTCTTTTTTTCTTTTTTCCCCTCTTTTTCTTCTTCCTCTTCCTTTTTTTTCTGAAAAATTCTTGCGCCAATTATACTGATTTCAAAAAGAATCATTAAAGGACCGGCCATCATGATCTGGGTAGCAACATCCGGAGGCGTCAGGATGGCAGAGGCAGTAAAAATAATGAGAATGGCATATTTTCTGTTTTTACGCAAAAAATCAACGGACACAATACCCATTCGTGACAAAAAAGTTATAACGAGAGGCAGTTCAAAGACAAGGCCGAATGCAAGAAGCATTTTTGAAGCAAATCCCAGGTATTCCTTCATGGAAGGCATAGCCTTTATGGATTCCGTTGAAAATCCGAGAAAAAATTTAAAACCAAAGGGAAAAACCACAAAATAACCAAAGCTTGCACCAATTGCGAAAAAAATAATGGAAAGTAAAACAACGGGAATCAGAAACTTTCTTTCTTTTCTGTAAAGTCCTGGAGAAATAAACATCCAGAACTCATAAAAGAGCACGGGAAGCGCAAGGATAAGGCCTGCAAGCAGGGAAACCTTAAGGTAGGTAAAAAAAGCTTCGGGAAGTCCTGTAAAAATCATTTTACTTCCCTGTCCCATTGCGGAAATCAAAGGAGCTGTAAGAACGGCAAAGAGTTTTTCTTTAAAATAATAGGCGATAACAAACCCAAGTCCCACAGCAATAAAGCATCGGATAAGTCTGTCCCTGAGTTCACCAAGATGTTCTGTAAAGGGGATTTTATTTTCTTCTTCTGTCATTTATCCTCTTTTATCCTTATCTTTTTCTGTCCCTTTTATGTCAAATCGGCTGCCCTGTGAATCTGCGTGATGTGTATTGCCATTGTCACCATCCATATTCTTTTTGTCAGAAGCGCTTGAGATATCGGCTGGTTCAGAGACAACGCCCGAAGCATTGGTGTCATCCGAAACATCATCCGAAACATTGGTATCATCCGAAGCATTGGTATCAACTGAATCATCAGCATCTTCCGAAACATCGGCATCATCCGAAACATCGACGTCAATAGAATCATCGGCATCACTTTCAGACCCGGCAGACTTTTCAGACCCTGCCTGTTTTTTTTCTTTATCTTCTTCCTGTTTTTCATCCTCAACAATATCATTAAGATCAAGGGGTTCCTTAAATTCTCTGATGGCATCTTCCATGTCAATGCTTCTTTTAAAATCCTGAGTTGCCCTTTTGAATTCACCCATGGCCCTTCCCAGTGTTTTGGCAAGACCAGGCAGTTTTTTAGGACCAATCACTATGAGTGCTATGGCGAGAATAAGGAGAATTTCAGGCATTCCTATACCAAACATTTTATTTTATACTCCTTTTATGCATTAAAGTTTCACGATTTAAATTGTACCTTTATACTAAATTCCTTAAAAGTGTCAAGAATCTTAAAATTGTCAGGATTGTGAGACGTCCTTTTTGTTACGGTAATCTCTTTGACGGGTTCTTGATGAATACTTAGTTCTTTTTCTGCCGGAATGGTGCGTTTTTTTATTCCTGTTCTGTCCATTCTTGTTAAATTTCGGATTGTATTTTTTTTTCGGATTGTATTTTTTTAATGGTTCTGGCAGCGGTAAAAGCATATAGTCTTCAGGATACTCACATTCAAG
>WFQS01000358.1 GCA_015486915.1 Desulfobacteraceae bacterium | reverse complement strand
GAAAGATAATAGTAAACAGGATGATAATAAGATGAGTTTAAAAATTTACAACACATTAACCGGTAAAAAAGAGATATTTGAACCACTGAACAAGGGCAAAGTCGCCATGTACGTCTGCGGTCCCACGGTTTATGATACAAGCCACATAGGTCATGCAAGGGCCGTTGTTATCTTTGATCTTATTTTAAGATGGCTTGAGATATCCCATTATGATGTTACCTATGTCAGAAATTTTACCGATGTTGATGATAAAATCATAAAAAAAGCCAATGAAACCGGAAAAAGCTCAAAGGAGATTTCCGAAAAATATATTGATGAATTCCACAATGAAATGGATGCCCTGAATGTCAGACGTCCTTCAATTGAGCCAAAGGCCACGGAACATATTCAGGATATCATTGATTTCATAGATATTCTTATCAAAAAAGGCAAAGCATACCATGTTAAAGAAAGTGATGTGTTCTTCTCCATTGAATCCTTTAAGGAATATGGAAAACTTTCAGGCAGGAACCCTGATGATATGATTTCAGGGGCAAGAATTGCCGTAAATGATAAAAAGAAGAACCCATTGGATTTTACCCTGTGGAAACTTGCAAAACCAGGAGAGCCTTCATGGGAAAGTCCCTGGGGTGCCGGGAGGCCGGGATGGCATATTGAATGCTCTGCCATGAGCTATAAATATCTCGGAGAAAGTTTTGATATCCACGGCGGCGGAAAAGACCTGATATTTCCACACCATGAAAATGAAATTGCCCAGTCCGAAGCTGCATTTGAAAAACCGTTTGTCAAATACTGGGTGCATAACGGGTTTGTTGATATCAATCATGAAAAAATGTCCAAGTCACTTGGTAATTTTACAATGGTCAAAGATGTTCTTGCAAAATATCATCCTGAAGTGATAAGGCTTTTTCTTTTGTCAAAGCATTATAGAAGTCCCATAGATTACAATGAAAACTCAATGGATGAGGTGATTGCAAGCCTTGACAAAATTTACGGCTTTCTTGAAAGAGCAGGCAGGGCAGGCATTGATCCTGACAAAATTGATATACCTTTTAAGGACAATACAGTTACGGACAATACAGACAAGGCTGTTACAGATTCAGAAAAAAGTGCTGCAGGAGGATCTGACTGGAAAAATTTTGCACAGGCCATGGATGATGACTTTAATTCTGCCCGGGGAATGGCAACTGTTTTTGAGGCTGTGAAAAAAGGTAACCGAATTCTTGATAAAAATCAGCCGGAGGTTTCAGGTGATGTACTTGAAGAGATAAGGGTTGTTTACTCTGATCTTAAAAAAATGGGTAATATCCTTGGTATTTTAAATGAAAACCCCGTGGATTATTTTAAGGCAAAAAAAGACGCAAAATTAAAGGAAACCGCCCTTGATTCTGATGCAATAGATCTTCTTGTCAAACAAAGAGAAAAAGCAAGAAAGGCAAAAGATTTTAAAAAAGCCGATGAAATAAGGGAAAAACTTGATAAAATGAACGTTATTCTTGAGGACGGACCTTCCGGCACCACCTGGAAAATAGGCTGATTTATAGTTTTTCATACTCTATTGTTTTTTTTTATGCATCGCTTCATGTTCCATGGACAGCTCGGTCAATAGATTTTTAATGGTCCAGGTTTCAGAGACCGGGGTAAGGGTTGCATACAGGGGACGGATCATATTAGTTGATTGACGGTATCCGGTCATGATCTGATGCAGTTCTTTTTCTTTAATTCCCGCCATTATGACAGCTCTTGACAGGCTTGATGAAATCTTTTCCCCTGTTTTATCTTCAAGTTCAAAAAGTTCACCAAGAAGCATGTTTTCTTTATCTTCAGTGGCCCACACCAGGGGTAAATCCGTTAAACCCAGACTTTTTAAAAGGTTAATAAATTCCGGTTGCTCCTCTGAAGAAAATCCGCAGATAAGCAACTTTCGAGGGCCATAAAGCAATTTTTCAGATTGTGTTACCTTTTTAAATTCACCATTTCCCATTCCGGTTCTCCCTATTTAATATTTATTTTAACATCTATTAATTGATGAACCTGTAAAAAGTCATATTTTGGCATTTTTTTTAACCGTAATATACTGAAATTATTAATAACTATTTTTTACATTTTCGACTTTTTACGAGACCATCATTAATTAATGTTTCTTTTTTTTCAACTTTGCCCAGGTATCCCGCAATGTTATGGTTCTGTTAAAAATCAGCTGATCAGGGCTGGAATCCTTGCGATCAATACAGAAATATCCAAGTCTTTCAAACTGGAAAATATCTCCTTTTTCTGAATTTGCAAGACTTTTTTCAACCCTGCAGTTATCAAGGGTTACCAGGGATTCCGGATTGATATTATCGGTAAAGTCATCGTTTGCTTCTTCAGGGTCTTCTTTTAAGAAAAGCCTGTCATAGAGTCTTACTTTTGCAGGGATGGAGTGCTGTTTAGATACCCAGTGCAAAGTTCCTTTTACCTTTCTGCCGTCGGGTGCATCTCCGCCTCTTGTTTCCGGATCATAGGTGCAGATGATCTCTTTGATCTCTCCTGTATTATCGTCTTTGACAATCTTTCTACATGTTATGAAATATGCATATCTCAGTCTGACTTCACGTCCCGGGCCAAGACGGAAGAATTTTTTCGGAGGATTTTCCATAAAATCTTCCCTTTCAATAAATATTTCCCGTGAAAAAACAACTTTTCTTGTTCCCATCTCTTTTTTCTGGGGATGATTCATTGCGTCAAGTTCTTCAATTTTACCCTCTGGCCAGTTTTCAATAATCAGTTTTAATGGATTCAGCACTCCCATGACCCTTGGGGCTTTTTCATTTAAATCTTCCCTTATGCAGTTTTCAAGAACCCCGAGATCAATCCTGCTTTCTTTTTTACTGATGCCGATCAAAGAACAGAATTTTTTTATGGATTGAGGAGTAAAACCGCGTCTTCTTATCCCTGCAAGGGTAGGAAGCCTGGGATCATCCCATCCTTTAACATATTTTTTCTCCACAAGAATATTTAATTTTCTTTTACTCATGATGGTGAAATCAAGATTCATTCTTGCAAATTCTATCTGCTGAGGGTGGCACGGGGTATCTAACTGGTCAATAATCCAGTCGTATAAAGGGCGGTGATCCTCAAATTCCAGGGTGCATAATGAATGGGTAATCCCCTCAATGGCATCTGACAGGCAGTGGGTAAAATCGTACATGGGGTAGATGCACCATTTATCTTTTGTCCTTGGATGCGCTGTTTTTTTAATCCTGTAAATTATAGGATCACGCATGTTTATATTGGGAGAGGACATATCAATTTTTGCCCTTAGAACATGTTCTCCGTCGTTAAATTCACCTTTTTTCATCCTTTCAAAAAGATCAAGATTTTCAGCAGTACCCCTGTTCCTGAATGGACTGTTTCTGCCTGGAGTTATAAGCGTTCCGCGGTACTGTCTTATATCATCACCTGAAAGACTGCATACATATGCCCTGTCTTTTTTTATCAGTTCAACTGCAAAATCATACAGCCTGTCGAAATAGTCAGAAGCATGGAAAAGACGGTCTCCCCAGTCAAATCCCAGCCATTTTACATCCTCCATAATTGAATCAATATATTTCTGTTCTTCTTTTTCAGGATTTGTATCATCAAATCTTAAATTGCACTCACCGCTGAATTCAGCTGCAATACCAAAATTTAAACAGATGGATTTTGCATGTCCCAGGTGAAGATAACCATTGGGCTCAGGCGGGAAACGTGTAATAATTTTACTGACTTTTTTATTTTCAATATCATTAATAATGATATTTTTTATAAAATGAACTGCTTTTCTTTCTTCTTCCATTTCATCTGCCTTTTTTAATTATCATTTCATTCATTAACAATGCTGCCTTATATACAATTGGTATCCAGAAAAATTATTATCTATCACATTAGACAGGTTCATTAAAGCAATAATTTTGCCTGTTTAATATATATTTATCCCTTGACATTCAAATATCATAGGTTTAATACAAACTTGTCTTTTTTAATGTTTTTTAAATCTTTTGATTAAGTAATGTTTATTGTTTATACCACAATATGTAGCCCACCGGATTTTGAACTGCTACTGCATAATGTGGCGGCAACCTGCTGAATCATTGGAGTTTAATCATTAAGATCGATTTATTTTTTTATATTATTTACAGAGTTTTTTTATTCATGCATTCCAGTTGATTTTATTAAGGTCATAGGAGTGCAAAAGGGAGGAATAATAAAATGGAAGCGCTTTTAATTATGGTCGTAGCCTTTGCAGGCTATCTTTTAATGTATCAGTTTTACGGAAAATACATTGGCAATAAAATCTTTAAGTTATCCCAGACTGCAATAGTTCCGGCAGTTGAATTAGAGGACGGTATTGATTATGTCCCAACCAAAAAAGAGGTGATTTTCGGTCACCATTTTGCGTCTATTGCTGGCACTGGTCCCATTGTAGGGCCTGCCGTTGCAATAATCTGGGGCTGGGTACCTGCAATGATCTGGATTTTTTTCGGAAGCATTTTCATGGGGGCTGTGCATGATTTCGGTTCATTGATCATCTCCATGAGAAATCAGGGTAAATCCATTGCAGATTACACTGCAAAATATGTTAACAATAGAACAAGATTTCTTTTTTTCTTAATTGTTTTTCTTGAGTTATGGATAGTTGTTGCAATTTTCGGCCTTGTAATTGCCGTTGTTTTTCACATGTATCCCCAGTCTGTTTTCCCGGTATGGTGTGAAATCCCCATTGCTGTCTATCTTGGATATCTCGTGTACAATAAGGGCAAGAGTATCATGACCTGGTCAATTATTGCTGTTATTGTTATGTATATAACGGTTGGAATGGGGGCTTATATGCCCATTAACATGCCTGCTGTGGCAGGAATCCCTGCTACTGGTGTGTGGACTATAATTCTGCTGATATATGCATTCATTGCATCCGTACTTCCTGTTACAACCCTTCTTCAGCCAAGGGATTTTATAAATTCCCATGAGCTTGTCATTGCAATGGCACTTCTTATTCTCGGTGTTTTTGCATCGGCATTTGGCGGGCATCTCCACCTTGTTGCCCCTGCTGTCCAGATGAACCCTGCCAAAGCTCCCCCAATGTGGCCATTCCTCTTTATAACCATCGCATGCGGGTCTATTTCAGGATTCCATTCCCTTGTATCTTCCGGGACTTCATCAAAACAGGTTAGAAGTGAAAACGATTCTCTTTTCGTGGGTTATGGTTCCATGCTCATGGAAGGTTCCCTTGCTACACTTGTTGTTGTTGCTGTTGCCGCTGGAATTGGAATGGGCTATACAACCAAGGCTGGTGTCACACTTACCGGAGTTGCCGCCTGGACATCCCATTATGCTTCGTGGGCATCAGCAGCAGGTCTTGGGTCTAAACTTGCGGCTTTTGTAAACGGTTCTGCAAATATGATTGAGACTCTTGGGATACCTTTAAACATTACCCTTGTTATCATGGGCGTATTTGTTGCTTCCTTTGCAGGAACAACACTTGATACCGCAACAAGAATTCAACGTTATATTGTGGCTGAAATTTTCGGTCATCTGAAAATGGATTTTCTCACCGGTAAATATGTTGCAACATTCATCGCCGTTGGCACAGCTCTTATCCTTGCATTTGCTACAGGTGCAGGGGGAAAAGGAGCTTTAATGCTCTGGCCTCTTTTTGGTGCTGTCAACCAGACACTTGCCGCCCTGGCATTGATAATTATTACAGTATATCTTAAAAGTAAAGGTGGGATTAAATGGGTTGTATCGGGAATCCCTTCTGTATTCATGTCCTTTATGACCATATGGGCGCTCATTGAAAATCAGACTAAATTTATAGGGCATCACAATATGATGCTTGAAGTGATTAACGGTGTTATTCTTGTTATTGCCATCTGGATTGCAATTGAAGGCTTTTTGAAATTTTTCACCATTGAAGTGGATGAACCCGAAGGAGTCAAATCTCCTGTTTAATTTAAATTTTGTGCAATTGATCATCAGGAGCTTATTCCTGATTCTGTTTTGATCTAACAGAAATATAAAACAATTTTTCCTATCTGACTGATCAAAGATCAGACAAAAAATAATGTTTTACCTGCGGCGGGTGCTTGAAATGTGATGTGTTGTTCATGTGTCCGCCGCCCTGTTTTTGTATCAAAAACAGGGCATAAATTATTACATTTATTGGCTCCGCATCTACGGCCCATTTTTGTCAGAATCTTTGATTCTTTGAGTGAATCCGGGCAAATTCAGATCTGCGTCATGGCGGTTATTATGATAAATTCTTTAAGGAAAATTTATTTTTTTATCCTTGCTCCTGTTGTAGCGGGATTTCTTGTGCTTGGTATAGGGCGCAGCCTTCATGTTGAATTTCTAGCCGGTTACCCCGTCCCGGTCTTTTTCACTATTTTTATTTTTACTCTTTCTGCCGTAACCTGTCTTGCATTTCCCGTACTGATCAGGACCCTTTTTGCCAATTCAGTTAAAAACAAGAAAAATACCACAGAAAATGAATTTTTAAAGTTTGAAAAAAATCTTCTTTATGCTGCAATGATAACGCCCTGGTTTTCTCTGATCGGGTATTTGTGCCTGTTCCCAAAATTTTATCTTGCATCCATAAACCTCATGGCTCTGTATGCCCTTTACTATTATTATCCTTCGGAAAAAAGGATAACTTTTGATAAGAAAATATTCAGGGTAAAATCAAATAACGATAAAACATAATCTGCAGGTTACGTCATTTTATCAGACAGGATGGAGCACAGGTGCCGTAACGCAGTTCAGATCTGACTCATGGCCGTTTATATGAAAGAAATTTTAAATGTCATTATTTCAATAAGTTACAGAATGGTAGGACCACTCGATTTTTTTAAAATTTAACTTTCAACTTTTGTTGTGATGCAGCGCATCATGGCAGTTATAGAAACACACAGGATATGAAAAAACATGAATTCAGGCAAAAAAACTTTTAATGAAATTGTTGCAAAATTTAAACAGGGTGTAATATCCATGTGGGAGACTGCCGACAAGGTTGCAAGGGAAAAAGCTGTCAACGCCCTTGAAGCCGAGCTTGGTGAGCTTGAAAATATTTTTGGTATTCTCGTACAGGGTGCCATTATAGGGATACCTTCTCCCCCCATGCAGATATCACTTGATCTTCTTCCTCTAATGGAAAGGGAATTAACCATTATGATTGAAAAAATTGAAACGGCAAATGAGCCCATATCCCATCTTTTTTCGGTGTTTGACATATCATGAATAATTCAAAAATACTGTTTTTCATGGGCAAGGGCGGAACTGGAAAGTCAACCGTATCAGCGATATTGGGGCTTATGCTTGCAGCAAGTAAAAAAAAAGTTGCTGTAATCTCCCTTGATTCTGCCCATAATATTTCCGATATATACGAGACCCCACTGGCACACAAACCACGTGAAATTGAACCTTTTCTTTATGCAGGCGAGATTGATCAGGAGAAAATGATCCAGAAATACCTCAAGGATGTCCAGATTTCCCTTAAAAGAAGGTATTCCTATTTAACAGCTTTTAATATTGAAAATTATTTCGATATATTAAAGTATTCTCCGGGTCTTGAAGAGTACGCTCTTATGCTGGCTTTTAATAATATAATTGAAAAATTTTCCAGTTTTGATTATATTATTTTTGATATGCCCCCTACGGCATTGTCATTAAAATTTTTTCATCTTCCTTTTCTTTCAGGTAAATGGATTGAGCACCTTGAGAATCTCCGCTGTGAAATTAACAAAAAAAGAGAAATCATATCAAGGGTGAGATTTGCTGGAAAAGAATATGAAAGGGATAAAATTCTTTCTAAAATCAGGGAACTGAAAGACCAGTATCAAAGTGTTGGAGAAATTTTCCAGGATTCGGACAGAACAGGTGTTTTTACCGTGATAAATTATGATTCCCTTGCAGTTTCAGAAACCCGGCGTATTTTTTACAGCCTTGAAAAAATAAAGATCTCCATGAGAAAAATAATATGGAACAGGAAAAGAAAGGGTGATTCCTTTGATGATATTGACAACTCTTTTAGTTCGGTTCCCTTTTTTTCACTTCCGTTTTCCCGTGAAAGGCTGACTGGTTTTAAAGCGTTAAACAATTATATAAGGACCGTTGATCTTAAAATAAACGATGTTCTGTAAGCAAAAAAAATCATAAACTATAAAATAAAATGAAAATACTATTACATATATGCTGCGCCCCCTGCTCGATTTATCCGGTGAGAATTTTACGGGATGAAGGTATGGATATAATGGGGTTTTTTTACCGCCATAATATTCATCCGTATACTGAATGTTTAAAAAGGGAAGAAGCCTTAAAGGACTACGCCGACAAAATATCCCTGAAAGTTATTTATCAAAAGGGCTATGAACTGGAGCGTTTTATCCAGTCAGTTGTGTTCAGGGAGTCTGACAGGTGTCGTTTCTGTTACCATGACAGGCTTTACGCTGCTGCAAAAGTTGCAAAAAAAGGAAAATTTGACGGTTTTACTTCAACTCTTTTGTATAGTAAATTCCAGAAACATGATTTAATTCGTGCAACCGGAGAGTCAATAGCAAAAAAAGAAGGCTTAAAATTTATATACAGGGATTTCAGAAAAGGATGGAAAGAGGGAATAGAAGAATCAAAACGTCTGAAAATGTACCGCCAGCAGTACTGCGGCTGCATTTACAGTGAAAAGGATAGATATTTTAAACAGGAAAAATAGCATCTTTAAAACAGAATACTGGAAAGTTTAAATTTAGGGCATGCCCATAATCGGTGTTACTCATCCAAGGCGGGCGATGCCCGCAACCCATGTGCCTCTCCTCAATTTCTTGTCTTTATTACATAAATTCAGGGGTAAGGCACTAATTGTGCCATCCCCGTGGAATATTCTTTTTTATATACCGGTCTGCCGTATGGCAGTCAGTCAAATCAAAACCCCATGTAATTTCCACAGCTATAATTTTCAGACAATTCATATTTCACAAGGCCGATAAGGATGAAAGCATAGTAATCTTTTAAGTCTTATTTTTCTATTTTTTTGGCAAAAGAATTAAAAAATTTATTTTGGTTCCGGCTTGTCCAGGTTAGATATACGACTTCAGCTGATAATCAAGGTGAAATTATTTATCTGCAAGTCTGTGGATTCAAATAAAAAAATAATTGATTATATTATCAGAATGTATATGATATGCCTTTTAAAATAATAAACTTAACCGTTAAATTTTCTTTTGATTAATTATTGTCTCATGGCGGGTATATGGAATTATTTGATCAATACTTTGAAGAAAAAAGAAAAAACAGCAATGCTGCAGCTGAATCCTGCAGGAATAATGGTTCTGATTATAATGCCGAATCCATAGAGGTGTTAAAGGGACTTGACCCTGTAAAGCGAAGACCAGGCATGTATACGGACACTTCAAGTCCTGATCATCTTGCACACGAGGTTATTGACAACAGTGTTGATGAAGCAATTGCAGGCTTTGCCGACAGGATAGATGTTGTATTATATAAAGACAACAGCCTTGAGGTAAAGGACAACGGTCGTGGAATGCCCGTTGATATGCACCCTGAGGAAGGGCTTTCCGGTGTTGAACTGATCATGACAAAACTCCATGCCGGGGCAAAATTTTCCAGCAAGGATTACAATTTTTCAGGCGGGCTTCACGGGGTTGGGGTTTCCGTTGTCAATGCCCTGTCAAGTCTTGTTGAAATAACGATAAACAGGAACGGATCTGTTTATCACATTTCATTTAAGCATGGCTGCAAAGATAAAAACCTTGAGATTATTGGCAAAACAGGGGTGAAAAATACAGGCACCATTGTTAAGTTTTATCCTGACCCCACCTATTTTGAGCGCAAAAAATTTTCAAAAAAATCCCTGAAACACGCCTTAAAAGCCAAGGCTGTGCTCTGTCCGGGTCTTTTACTCACATTTTTTGATGAAGAATCAGGTGAAAAGCTTAAGTGGAAATTTGAATACGGTTTAAAGGACTATCTCTTTGATGCGTTAAAGGATGTAAACACAATTTTTGATCATCCCTTTACCGATGAAATTCAGACCGAGGACGCTTCGGTTGCATGGGCCGTGAACTGGAGCGAAGATAAAAATGAAAACCTCTGTGAAAGCTATGTAAATCTCATACCAACGCCATTTGGCGGGACCCATGTAAACGGGTTCAGGTCAGGGCTTCTGGATTCGGTAAGGGAATTCTGTAAATTCAGGGAACTTCTGCCAAGGGGGATAAATCTTACAGGGGACGATATCTTTGAAAATATCGGGTTTATCCTTTCCGTTAAATTAAACGATGCACAATTTTCCGGTCAGACAAAGGAAAGACTCTCATCGCGGCACTGCACACCCATTGTCAGTGCCGCAGTAAGAAACTCATTCAGCCTGTGGCTTAACAAAAATACCGATGCAGGAGAAAGACTTGCCTGCTCTGTCATTGACAATGCAAAAATCAGAATCAAAAAATTCAGGCAGATCACAAGGAAGCGGGTGACAAATGGACCTGCCCTGCCGGGAAAACTGTCAGACTGCACAAGCCGTGATTATCAGCAAAATGAAATTTTCCTTGTGGAAGGTGATTCTGCAGGAGGTTCTGCAAAACAGGCAAGGGACAGGAGATTCCAGGCGATCATGCCTCTGCGCGGGAAAATTCTCAACACCTGGGAAACGGATTCAGCTGAGATTCTTTCCTCAAAGGAAGTTCATAATATCTCCCTTGCCATCGGCGTTGAGCCGGATTCGGATAATCTTGCAGGACTGAGGTATAATAAAATATGCGTGCTTGCCGATGCAGATTCCGACGGTCTTCACATTGCCACACTTTTATGCGCCCTGTTTTACAGACATTTTCCCCGCCTTGTGGAAAACGGCCATATTTTCATAGCCATGCCGCCGCTTTTCAGAATTGATGCAGGAAAAGAAATTTTTTACGCTCTTGATGAAGCTGAACGTAAAACTATTCTCAAAAAGATAAAACACAGAAAAAAAACCGTGAAAATTAATATCCAGAGGTTTAAAGGACTCGGAGAGATGAATCCTGCACAGTTAAGGGAAACCACAATAGCTCCTGACACACGCAGGCTGGTTCAGCTCGTGATAAACAAAGAGAATGAAGAGACAAAAAAAAATGTGTTTAACGTCATGGATATGCTCCTTGCAAAAAAAAGATCATCTGACAGGCGCAGGTGGATAGAAACCAAGGGTGATATTAAGGAAATAGAATAACAAGAGGTAAATATTCGGCCAGCTCTCCATCTTTGCCTATTTTGACCTGCTCACTTAGCATTAGTGCCTTAAAAGGCAAGAGACAAGAAACAAGAAACAAGGACTTAAACAATGAAACCTGATTCCCAGGATGTTCACCAGGAATTTGAAACACTTGCCTTTGAAGAATTTGCAGAACAGGCATATCTTAACTATTCCATGTACGTTATCCTCGACAGGGCGCTGCCCCATATCGGCGATGGACTCAAACCTGTACAGAGAAGAATATTGTATGCCATGAGTCAGCTTGGTCTGTCTTCTTCATCTAAATACAAAAAATCGGCAAGAACAGTTGGAGATGTGCTGGGCAAATTTCATCCCCACGGGGATTCAGCCTGTTACGAAGCCATGGTTCTCCTTGCCCAGCCTTTTTCGGCAAGATATCCTCTCCTTGACGGCCAGGGCAACTGGGGAGCCCCGGATGATCCTAAATCCTTTGCAGCAATGAGATACACCGAGGTCAGACTTTCAAAATATGCAGAACTCCTTCTCTCTGAAATCGATCTTGGAGCAACTGCCTGGACAAAAAATTTTGACGGGACATTAAAAGAGCCCTGCCTGCTTCCTGCAAGACTTCCCAATCTTATTTTAAACGGTACAAGCGGAATTGCAGTTGGCATGGCAACGGATATTCCGCCCCACAATCTTAATGAAGTTGCCAGCGCTTTAATTTTTATCTTAGATCACCCTGAAGCCGACACAAAAAATATTTTCAAATTCATAAAAGGCCCTGATTATCCAACAGAAGCGGAGATAATCACTCCCTCTGCGGAAATTGGAAAAATCTATGCAACGGGAAACGGAAGCATAAAAATGCGGGCTGTATTTCATCGGGAAAACGGTGATATAGTGATAACCGCCCTGCCCTATCATTCTTCCGGAGAAAAAATTATTGAGCAGATTTCTGGCCAGATGCAGGCTAAAAAGCTTCCCATGGTTACCGATATACGTGATGAATCAGACCACGAAGACCCCACTCGCCTTGTCATTATGCCAAGGAATAAAAAGGTTGATGTAAATACCTTAATGAATCATCTCTTTGCAACAACCGATCTTGAAAAATCATTTCGTGTTAACATGAATATGATCGGGATCAATGGAAAACCAAAGGTAAAAAATCTTTTAACGATTTTATCGGAATGGCTTGATTTCAGGATTCAAACCGTTACCAAACGGCTTGAGTACAGGCTTTCAAAAATCGTTGACCGTCTTCATATACTTGAAGGGCTTCTTACAGCCTTTTTAAATATTGATGAAGTAATTGAGATCATAAGAAAGAGCGACCATCCCAAAAAGGATCTTATCCTTGCCTTTGATTTAAGCGAAATCCAGGCAGAAGCCATACTTGAGATAAAACTCCGCCATCTTGCAAGGCTTGAAGAGATAAAGATTAAAGGTGAAAGAGATCAACTTGAGAAGGAAAGAAAATCCATTGATAAGATATTAAGTTCAGACAGGTTGATAAAAAACCTCATCAAGCGGGAGATAAGAGCCGATGTAAAAAAATATGGTGACAAAAGAAGATCTCCCATAAAGGAAAGACAAATTGCTGAAGCTTTTTCAAAGGAAGAGATCATAACCGTTGAACCCGTTACCATAATTTTATCAAAAAACGGGTGGGTACGTTCTGCAAAGGGGCATGACATCGATCCAGGGAAAATCAAATTCAAACCAGGTGATTCATTTTTATCCCATGGAAGGACCATGAGTAATAAAAGCATTATTTTCATCGATTCCACGGGCAGAGTTTACTCAGTTTATGCCTATGACCTTCCATCTGCCCGTGGTCTTGGCGAACCTTTGACAACAAGGTTGACAATTAAACCCAAAGCATATGTAACAGCCATGCTGACCGGTGAAGACGATGATTTTTTTCTTCTTTTTTCAGATACGGGATTTGGTTTTATCACAAAATTTAAAAATCTT
>WFQS01000357.1 GCA_015486915.1 Desulfobacteraceae bacterium | reverse complement strand
GCCTAAAATGGATTATAAAAAGAGTGAACGTATAGAGGTTATAAAACAGGCATACAAAGGGTTATTTCAACTTGTTTCCGCGGGACTTTTTGATAAATATGTTGATTTTATTGATATATATGCCCAAATAGAAGAGCAGGAACAGCAAAAATTATATCGTGAAATAATTCAAAGTAAGGAGACCGCAATGCTGGCACAATATATCAGAGACAGGGGAATGCAGGAAGGAAAACAACTGGGAATGCAGCAGGGAATGATTAAGAGCACTCAGCAAAATATTATAGAAATTCTTGAGTTACGTTTTGGGAAGATTCCGTCTGAAATCAGCAACCATATAAGACAGATAGATGATCCTGCACTATTAAAAAAGCTCCTGAAAATGGGAATACAGATAAAAGAAATTAGCAGCTTTAAATTTGTTTAGAAAATGCGGTGTAATTATTTAAGCAAAGCTCTGTTAATATAAAAAATGCACGCCCATACAGATTATAGTGGACAATGAAAGATAACAAATCCGTAAAATCAATTCTCCAATATTTTGATATGAAAAATGGCCGGCTTTTAATCGGTGGCAAGACCTGTAAAGAAATTGCCGACAGGACAGGTACACCGTTTTACGCCTATGACCTTGGGATTGCAGAAAAAAAATATAAAATTTTAAAAAACGCTCTGCCCCGGGAAATAAAAATACACTACGCCATAAAGGCCAATCCCCATCCGGAAATCGTATCTTTTTTCAACAAACTGGGTGCAGGTTTTGACGTGGCATCCCAGGGCGAGCTTGAGAAAGTATTAAAATCCGGAGCAGACCCTTCAACCATCGGATTTGCAGGGCCAGGAAAACAGGAAAATGAAATTAAGGCAGCATGCAAAGCCGGAATCGGAAGTCTCAATGCGGAAAGTATAACAGAACTGAAACTTGCAGACCGGATTGCCGGAAATCTGAATAAAAAATTAAATGTATCATTAAGAGTAAATCCCGCCTACGAACTTGTTGGATCAGGTATGCGCATGGGAGGAGGCCCCAAGCAGTTTGGCATTGATCAGGAAAAAATACCACAGGTGCTGGAAATGTTTTCTCAATGGAAAAACCTAACATTTAAAGGCTTTCACATATTTGCAGGCTCCCAGAACCTCAATGCCGAATCAATTTCAGCCTCGTTTGATAAAGCAGTTGAAGCAGTAATATCTTTTCTGCCATATTGCCCGCAACCGCCTTCCATGGTAAATCTTGGCGGCGGATTTGGTATTCCGTATTATAAAAACGATGAAGAACTTGATATTAAGGCTGTCGGCAAAAAATTATCAATCCTGTCAAATCATTCAAAAAAGGTACTTGAAAATACACAATTTGTTGTGGAAACAGGCCGCTATCTTGTGGGCGAATGCGGTATTTATGTGAGTAAAATCATTGATATAAAAGAATCAAGAGGCTCTACCTTTGCTGTCATTGACGGCGGAATGCACCATCATCTTGCTGCATCGGGAAATTTTGGCCAGGTGATAAAAAGAAATTTCCCTGTCATTTTACCTGACCGCATGCAGGAACCCTGTACCCGGACAATAAATATCGTGGGCCCGCTTTGCACTCCGCTTGACAAATTGGGAACAAAAATCCTGGTGCCGGAAATAAAAAAAGGTGATCTTATAGCGATTCTCGGATCAGGGGCTTATGGATATTCTGCAAGCCCTGTCATGTTCCTTGGTCATGTGCCGCCCAAAGAAATAATTTTAAAATCCGCATGAATAGATTCTTTCAAGTCTTTATATCTGCAGTTTGTATATTTATCCTGCCACCCGCTGTTTATGCAGGCATCACTGCCTCCCAGGTTCTTGTCCTTTACAATGCAGACTGGACAGGAGATAACCCCTTAACAGAAAAAGGCCAGGATTCCAGGGAAATTGCCGAATATTACGTTAAGGTAAACACAGACAAAAACACAGGAGAAAAACCTTATATCCTGGGGCTGTCAGATAAACATGGAAAACGCTTGAATTCTGCTGACTTAAAAGAACAAAGCCATGATAATAAATCAGGGGTGATATTAACAAATTTAGTCCGAATGATCGGCTCCACCTATAAATTGCGGGACAGCCGTCTGATTGAATTTACCTTGCCTGAGAATAGTAAAAAATGGCAGTTTGATACTTTTAAAATGCAGATTGGGCAGTTAAAATCAAAACTTGCAGATCGTCTGACCGTTATTGAAAACGGAAAGAATCTTTTTCCGGGTCGAATATTATTACAACCGTCAGGAAAATTTAATGTAAGGCTTAACGGCCGGGGATTTTTAAGTGGCAGCCTGACGGTTAATGCATCCTGTAAAGATAAACAGGGGATAATACATCGCTGGCAGGCAGAATATAAAGATGCCAGAAACGTTGCCATCAGTACGACAGGCCCTGATGGTATCAGAGATGACAAAAATTACCTGAGCCTGATTGAGACACCGATTAAATCTTTTCTTGAG
>WFQS01000356.1 GCA_015486915.1 Desulfobacteraceae bacterium | reverse complement strand
GTGCTGGAATAAAAGAATATGTATATGCATAAAAGTAAATATTCGATCTTATCATGTAAATTTTGGACAGTGCTTCATATTCGCCTATTTGGGACTGCGTAGCATACTAATGCTATGTGAGCAGGCCAAAATAGGCGGAGATGGAGTGCTGGCCGAATATTTACGAATAAAAGGAGAAAAAAATATTGAAAAAAGACATACTCTCTTTGCTTGACCTTGAGAAGGATGATTTTATATATCTGTTGGACAGAGCTGCAAATTTTAAAAAAAGATTTAACCAGGGCATCCATGACAGGCCGCTTACCGGAAAATCACTTGGGCTTATTTTTGATAAAAAGTCCACCCGTACAAGAATTGCCTTTGAAACTGCAATGATTCAGCTTGGCGGAACACCAATTTACATGAGTACCCAGGACACCCAGATATCCAGGAACGAGCCTGCAAAGGACACCGCAAGGGTGCTTTCAAGGTATATTGATGCCCTTGCCATGCGGACTTTTGACCACAGTATTGTTGAAGAGTTTGCAGCGGCATCCTCCATCCCCGTTATAAATGCCTTAACTGATTCATTTCATCCGTGCCAGGTGTTAAGTGATATAATGACGATTATTGAAAACAAAGGCCGGTATGAAAACCTGAAAATTTCCTGGGTGGGAGACGGTAATAATGTTGCACATTCATGGATAAATGCAGCAGCCATTCTTGGATTAAATCTTTTTGTTGCCTCCCCAAAAGGATATTTTGTTTCAGAAGATATCAGGGCAGAAGCGCTTGAACATGGTGGCTCGCAGATTGTCTATACAGATGACCCAAAAGAAGCTGCAGATCATGCCGATGTGATCTATACCGATGTCTGGGCAAGCATGGGACAGGAAGAAGAACTTAAAAAAAGACTTCATGATTTTGCAGGGTTCCAGGTGAATAAAGAACTGCTTGCCGGGGCAAAGGATGATGTCCTTGTGATGCACTGTCTTCCCGCCCACAGGGGTGAGGAAATTTCCGAGGATGTGCTTGAGGATAAAAATGCGGTTTTCTGGGATCAGGCTGAAAACAAGCGGCACATACACAAGGCCATTCTTGAGACATTGATCTTAAAGAACAGATAAAACGAAGGAGAAAATACAAGTGGCAGATATAAAAAAAGTTGTTCTTGCCTATTCAGGCGGGCTTGACACATCAGTAATATTAAAATGGCTGATAGAAACCTATCAGTGCGAAGTTGTTACATTTTCTGCGGATCTTGGCCAGGAGGAGGAACTTGACGGCCTTGAGGAAAAAGCCATAAAAACCGGAGCTGTAAAAGCTTATGTTGAAGATTTAAGGGAAGAATTTGTAAGAGATTATGTCTTTCCGGCATTCCGGGCAAATGCAATTTATGAAGGCCAGTATCTTCTTGGAACATCCATTGCAAGGCCCCTTATTGCAAAACGCCAGATCGAAATTGCACACAAAGAGGGTGCAGACGGCGTAAGCCACGGTGCAACGGGCAAGGGCAATGACCAGGTTAGATTTGAATTAAGCTATCTTGCCATTGATCCTGCAATAAAAATTATTGCTCCATGGAGGGAATGGGATCTCAATGCAAGAACACGTTTGATCGATTTTGCAAAGAAAAACGGAATAGAGGTTCACCAGACCCATGACAAGCCCTACAGCACTGACAGAAATATGCTCCATATCAGTTATGAAGGCGGAATTCTTGAGGACCCCTGGGCTGCTGCAACGGATGACATGTATATCATGTCCGTTAAACCTGAAGATGCCCCTGATAAACCTGAGATCATAGATATCACTTTTAAATGCGGTGACCCTGTTGCAATCAACGGACAAGAGATGTCTCCGGCAGTAATGTTAAAAAATCTTAACACAATTGCCGGAAGAAACGGAATCGGAAGGATTGATATAGTTGAAAACAGGTTTGTGGGAATGAAATCAAGGGGAGTTTATGAAACTCCTGGGGGCACTGTTTTAAGGCTTGCTCACATGAACATGGAGTCCATCACCCTTGACAGGGAGGTTGCCCATTTAAGGGATTCACTTATTCCTAAATATGCCGAGCTTGTCTATAATGGATTCTGGTTTTCACCTGAAATGGAAATTTTACAGAAAATGATTGATGATACCCAGAAAAATGTTTCAGGCAGGGTGAGGCTGAAACTCTACAAAGGTGGATGCTACGTCTTTGGCAGGGAATCTGATCAAAGTATATACAGTGAAGACTTCGCCACATTTGAGGATGATGATGTCTATACCCAGAAGGATGCAGAAGGTTTTATCAGGCTTAATTCATTAAGGCTCAGGATAAGAAAGCTCACCGGGAAATAACGGATCAGCCCGGC
>WFQS01000355.1 GCA_015486915.1 Desulfobacteraceae bacterium | reverse complement strand
GAGTTAAAAGAGAATGAGTTAAAAGAGAAAAAAACGAAATTTCAACGGGAAAAGAATTCCATTGAAAATTCAATATCAGGCATCAGGGGAATCTGTTATATATCAAAAACAAAGCCTGAAAATTATGTCGAACTTCCGGGGTTTAAAGAAGTTCTGCAGGACAAAGATAAATTCATTAAAAGCTTTAACATTTTTTACAGAAACAATGACCCCCTGACCGCTGCAGGACTTGTACAGAAACAGGATTCAAGATTTCTCATCCAGAATCCACCATGTTTGTACCCCGATATCAAAGGAATGGATGAAATATCAGACCTTGATTTTGAAAGAGATGTTCATCCTTATTATAAAAAGAAAGGAAAGGTTAAAGCCCTTGATACCATCCAGTTTTCCATTTCAACCCACAGGGGATGTTACGGGGAGTGCAGTTTCTGCGCCATTGCCGTACACGAGGGCAGAACAATAAGGTGGAGAAGTAAAAAATCCATTTTAAAGGAAGCACTTGCAATTACAAAACATCCGGAGTTTAAAGGCATTATTTCCGATGCAGGCGGTCCCACGGCAAATATGTACGGTTATGAATGCAGAAAAAAACTTAAATCAGGTGCGTGCAGGGATAAAAGATGCCTGTTTCCCTCTGTATGTAAAAATCTTGAACCTGATCATTCAGAACTAATTGAAGTTTTTGAAAAAATTTCAAAATTAAAAGGAGTAAGAAAAATATTCACAAGTTCGGGTATAAGATATGATCTTGTTTTCAGTGATAAAAAATATGGCGAAACTTATCTTAAACAAGTCGTTTCCAAACATGTATCAGGGCAGTTAAAAGTGGCTCCTGAACACTCTGAAAAAAAAGTTCTTGATCTCATGGGAAAACCCGGTACGCATTCTCTCTGCAAATTCAAGAAAAAATTTGACGCTCTGTCAAAAAAAGAAAATAAAAAACAATTTCTCACATATTATTTCATTGCCGCACATCCCGGATGCACAATTGGGGATATGGAAAAACTCAGGCAGTTCATAAAAAAAGAACTGAGACTAAAACCTGAACAGGCCCAGATCTTCACTCCCACACCATCCACATATTCAACCCTGATGTATTACACAGGAAAAGACCCTTTTTCAGGGGAAAAGATATTTGTTGAAAAAAATGTAAAATCAAAGGAAAAACAGAAGCGCAAAATCACAGGTTGAAAATTGCATTTTATTTCCTGCCAGTGAGTTAAACATTAACATTTTTATTGCACGATAATATTCAAAGTGTTAATGTGCAAAAAAAATGTTATATAGGATACTGTCATGGATCAGCTTGCAAGAAACTTAAAGCGCTATCTAAAGGAAACATTGGATATTGATGTACGCCCGAAAAAATTCTTAGGAACTGATAATCTGCCGATATTCCTTCGGAATATGTATGTTTTTTTTGAAGTTCGTATTTTGGATATGTCTTGCCTGGTAATGGCTGCGAAGGACAAGACAGAGCAAACCCCTGCAACCATCAATAAGCACATGATCCAAATTCGAAAAAAGTGGCAGGATGAGGTGATCTATTTACAGCAGCAAATGACCGCATACAATCGTAAGCGGTTGATCCAGCACAAGATACCTTTTGTTATCCCTCTAAATCAAATGTATCTTCCATTTCTTGGTATTGACCTGCGCGAGCACTTTAAAAAAATCAGGGAAACAGAAGCGAGTTTCAGCCCGTCCACACAAGTTGTTGTATTATATTACTTATCCCAAAACGTGCAACTTCGCTTAACACCCAAAAAGTTGGCCAATGAACTTGGCTATAGTATAATGACGATGACCCGCGCATTGGATGAATTGAATGGTGCCGGTCTTGGCACAATTGCCATGGAAGGACGTGAACGGGTTCTGCGTTTTCATCGGGATAAAAAACAGGTTTGGGAAACCGCTCTCCAACGGTTGCGCAGTCCCGTTAAAAAAAGATTATGGGTGAAGGATTTTCCCAACGAATTTTTTGGATTGGGAGCAGGTCTTTCCGCTTTGGCGCACTATTCTAATTTAGCGACACCTAAAAATCCAGTGCTCGCCTTAGAGGGTAAGCACTGGAAACAAATCTATAATACCAATAATGTAATGATCCTGGATATTGCCGAAGCCAATGCCAGCGAATTGGAAATTTGGAGTTATTCCCCAAAACTATTTGGAGAAAATGGAGTGGTGGATCGCCTCTCTCTTTTTTTGAGTATGAAGGAGGATAATGATGAACGGGTCCAATCTGCGCTGGAAGGCATGATGAAAGGAATTGAATGGTAAAAGGAATTGAATCAATTTAAGGCTCACTTCGGAGATTTCAATGATCGGTATGTATTGATTGGCGGAGTTGCTTGTTTTCTTTCCCTGGACGAGGCTGGATTGGATTTCAGGGTCACAAAAGACCTTGATATCGTTTTATGCGTAGAGGCCTTGGACGTTGACTTTGCAACAACTTTTTGGGATTTTGTCAAAAAGGGAAAGTATAAAAATACCCAGAAAAGCACAGGGAAAAAACTGTTTTACCGGTTTTACGATCCGGAAGATGATTCATTCCCATATATGCTGGAACTTTTTTCTCGTATCCCAGATGCATTGAAACTATCCGATGATGCCCATTTAACGCCCATCCCGTTGGATGAATCTCTACCAAGTCTTTCGGCAATTTTGCTGGACGATGGCTATTATGGTTTTATCCACAATTCTAAAATTTATATCGATGGTATTCCTACGGTTCCTCCTGAAATCATTATTCCTTTAAAGGCGAGGGCATGGCTGGATCTCACTGAAAGGCGAGATGCAGGTGAAAAAGTTGATGACCATGACATTAAGAAACATAAAAACGATATTTTTCGACTATTCCAGGTTATTGATCCCGGCATACGCATTGCCCTGCCGGAAGCAATCAAAAATGATATGCAACGCTATATGTGGGCAATGATTGCCGATCCACCTCAGAATTTAAAACAGCTTGGGCTTGGTGGCATAAAATTCGATGAAATTACTGAATTGCTTCAAACCATATATGGATTGAGCTCCTGATAATAGATGCCTTTTTAACTGAGATTTAAACCGCTTGGTGTTTGGGAAATTCGCGGGGCAAGAAATTCGGGGGAGTGCAGTTTCTGCGCCATTGCCGTACACGAGGGCAGGACAATAAGGTGGAGAAGTAAAGAATCCATTTTAAAGGAAGCACTTGCAATTACAAAACATCCAGGATTTAAAGGCATTATTTCCGATGCAGGCGGTCCCACGGCAAATATGTACGGTTATGAATGCAGAAAAAAACTTAAATCAGGTGCGTGCAGGGATAAAAGATGCCTGTTTCCCTCTGTATGTAAAAATCTT
>WFQS01000354.1 GCA_015486915.1 Desulfobacteraceae bacterium | reverse complement strand
TTTTGGAAGTTCCCTAAGGTATTAACCCGTTGAAACGATTATTGCTCACTGTATCCATATTTTTTGTTGCAGTCTCTTGAAAAGGTTACCACACCTGTTTTCCCCGTGCTGGTGTTTGTAAAAGAAATGGTTCCACTTGTTGGGTAATTGGCACAGGTGTTCTGGTCAAGGATAACATTATCCATGGTGACTGTATAGGGACCTGCGGTACCGGGACTGGTTGTATTGACAATAACACTATTTCCAGAAGAAGCTGAGGTCATATTCAGGACTACAGGGCCCTGGGTTGTCTGCAGGTCTGTGGAAATAGTTCCCTGACCGCTTGCGGTATTGGTAATATGAACGGTTCCGCTGTTGATCGTGTACGCACCGGAAACAAAGTTGGTAAAGGATAAGGTTATATCTCCGGTTGTCTTGAGCATTTTGATTATATCTAAATCGAGTGCACCATTGGTTCCGAAAAGATTGAGTGTACCCATGGTTCCGGAAATATCGATAGCTCCGGACATCTGCTGACCGTTGATGGACATATTGTTTACATTGATCTTACCGGATGTATTGTATGTATCATCGGAAATTTTACTCATAAGAATATTTCCGGAAAGCTGGCCGTTGGCAAAAGCAGCCCCGTTTTTTGTCACATTATTGAATGTTCCTGTAAAATCAGCCCCTAGTACCTCGCTGGTAAATTGGATATTGGAGAGGATGATCTGGGCATTTCCACCCATGACTGCACCGGAAGTTGTGGTATAACCGGAACCATAGTCTGTCGTAATGGTAGTTGCGGGAACAGGGTCCCCGGAAAAGAGAGCATTCATCGTTGAGTTAATGGAAGGATCGACAATAGTGGCATTGTCCTGGTCTTGAAAAATGGATGTGGCCTCAGTCAAACTATCTGAAAATCCTGAAGTAATCCCGAAAATAAAGTCGACATTCTGCTTGATTTCCGATTGCATTGTACTGCCAGTACCCGGTGATGGGGATGTTCCTCCTCCGGATGATCCCTGGCTTAAATCTAATTCGGTTACCCAGACAGCATAGGAATTAAAGCTGTTTGCAGGAGTGACAAACAACATAAAATCCCATGTATAAGGAGGGAGTGCAGAAACAGGAAGGTTCTGTAAAATCGTGTTATAGGTATTACCAAATGTTCCAGTTTTGAATCGTATATCCTCTGTGGCAGAAGAAAGTGGTATAATATTATTATCAGCTGTAAAAATAAATATTTCTCCGGGAGCAAATGCATCACATTCGACACCGATGTAGACATCCACAGGGCCGGAAAAGGATGGCAGGCTGAGTGTAAGATCAAGCATGGAACCACCTGAAGCAGCAGATCCAAACCCTAAAGGTTTGTAAGAACTTAAGTCATTACCGCTTACGGGAGCAGACCCCGGTGAAAAAGTATAGAATTCTTCTCCCTGCGGTACAGGATAAGCTGAAGAAGAATTAGCATAACCCATACTGAGACATAAAAATAAAGAACAAAGGACAATAAAAAATGATCGTTTATGATGTTGCATGTTTACCATCTCCTTTTAGCAAAAAATGAATAATTTCCGTTATTTCCGTTTTGTTAGACACAAATGTTTTGAGATTTTCTTTTTTTATAAGAAAGTCTTTGTAAAAAAAGTGTGGCATTCTTTTTTTGTCTAAATCTTGTATTTCTTGAGGCAAATCTGGGCCAATCCAGATCCGCCTCATGGCGGTTATAAGAAAGAACTCTATTTTGACAGAGTCACAAATGCTTTTTCTATGTTCGTTGAGAGGCAACGTAGCGCAGTTCAGCTCGACCTCATAACAGTTATATTGAAAGATATAAAATATAAGATAGGATAAGTAAATACTTTTTTGGTCAAATTCAGAAAATCTGGACTGGATATTTGTTAAAAGGTTTTGCCCTGAGAGGAAAAGAAGATTATCAGCACAGCAGAAAAAGTGGAATGACTGCCCTGGGACTCACTCAAAAATTAATTATCAATTATCACATGTGGCATCGCATCTGTATGTTTAAAAAGTAATTTACACTTTTTGAACTTTATTCTTACTTTTTTTGTGTCTTTCGTGTATTCCGTGGTTAAACAATATAAAAAGTGTAAATTGACAAATAAATAATGCCATAAATTCAGAAATAAGCGTAGCGGATTAATGTTCCATTTCATATTTTATCGGCCCTATGGCCTTTAAAAAAGTTGAGTTATGAGCAGGAGAGTGAAAAATGGATAAAAGCAGTAAACAGATTGTGCTTGTAACAGGGGGAAGCAGTGGAATAGGCCGGGCAATTGCAGTTGAACTCGGTACGAAAGACAGGTTTGTGTATGTGAATTTTTATTCCCATGAAAAAAAAGCCCTTGAAACATGCAGGCTGGTTGAGAACAACAAAGGAAAGGCTGAGGCTGTTCAATTTGATGTAAGTGATTTAAAAGAATCGGAACATGCTGTAAAATCCATACTAAAAGAGCACGGAAGAATCGATATTCTTGTGAACAATGCCGGTATAAGAAGAGATAAATTAATGGCATGGATGCAGGAATCTGACTGGAAAAATATAATAGACACAAACCTGTCCTCTTTTTTTAATGTTTCAAAACTCATTGTCAAAAATATGATCTCCAAGCGCTTTGGCAGGATAATTAATATCGCCTCAACTTCCGGCCAGATAGGGGTTGCAGGTCAGGTGAACTATTCCGCAGCAAAAGCCGGAATAATAGGGGCTACAAAGGCGCTTGCAAAGGAGATTGCAAGAAAAAATATTACAGTTAATGCTGTGGCACCGGGATTTATTGATACAGGAATGCTTGATGGAATGCCTATGGATGAAATTAAAAAAATGATACCTTGCGCAAGACTTGGAACCGTTGAAGATGTCAGCGCCCTTGTCGGATTTCTCTGCTCGGATAAAGCAGGGTATATCACAGGGCAGGTCATTGGCGTTAACGGCGGTATAGTGTAAAAAGAGAACAAAACAGATGTTTTAGTTTAAGTAATTTAGTTTCTTATCTCTTGTTTTAGTGTTCTTTTGGCAAAAGAATTTCAAGATCCGTTTTGGCTCTGGCTTGACCAGGTTAGGATAATATGACAGATAAACTTGATGCACTGATTAAATATATAAATCAATTTAAATCCCTTGTAATAGCTTTTTCAGGTGGGGTGGACAGCAGCTTTCTTGCTGCTGTAATGGAAAAAATGTGTGATATTAATGTGGTGGCAGTGACCGCAGTCACAGAATTTCAATCCGGAAAGGAATTTGATCATGCTGTTTACATGGGCAGACATATTGGTATCAGTCATGCCTTTGTGAAACTAAAGCTTTTAAAAAACAAAAAAATCATCCGGAATGATCGTCAAAGATGCTATTTCTGCAAAAAAGCGATTTTCCTGGCTTTAAGGGATTATGCTGATAAACTTGGAATTAAAAACATTGTAGATGGCGCAAATCTTGACGATCTGAATGATTTCAGACCGGGAGCCCGGGCAGCAAAGGAAATGGAAATCCTCTCCCCTTTGACAGAGGCTGGTATGAATAAGGAGCAAATAAGAAGTTATTCACGGAAAATGGGGCTTGAAACTTGGGATATGCCTTCCCAGTCATGTCTTGCAGCGCGGATACAGTACAACACTGTCATCAATTCTAAAAAACTTTCCATGGTGGAAAAAAGTGAACAATATCTTACAAGCCTTGGAATGAGTAATTTTCGTGTTCGCTGTCATGGGAAAATTGCAAGAATTGAGCTTCCGCCTGCATATATAAGCAGAATTGCAGAAGAATCAATCAGAGAAAAGATCGTAACGGAATTTAAAAAATTGGGGTTTTCATATATTACCATTGATCTTGAGGGGTATGTACAGGGAAGCATGAACCGGGTGATTATTTAATTTTTGAATATAGAATAATTGTAAGGGAACTGGAAGAAAATAATATACGTATATTGTGCAGTATTTTTGTTCGTTTTCAAGGCGTGATGACAGGTGCATAGTCGAACTATGTGCCTGTTATCACAACAGAGAAAACGAGCAAAAGGGCAAACAGGATGCGTAAATTATTTTTTGGAAGTTCCCTAATAACCGGGATAAAAGTTTTGCTGTGCCTGTATCCCGGTTTTTTGCCGATTGATTCCGCCGATTGCTTCCAATAAGGATCGAAAATTTTCGATCCTTATTTTAAAATCCGTATTAACCGGTGATCTCCAGATTATTGAAAAAATATGCAATTTCAAAAGCAGCTGTTTCAGGGGCGTCAGATCCATGGACAACATTTTTTTCAATATCAGTTGCAAACTCTCTCCTGATAGTCCCTTCTTCAGCTTCCTTGTAATTTGTCGCTCCCATTAGCTTCCTGTTTTTTGCAATTACATTCTCACCCTCGAGAACCATCGCAATAATGGGACCAGATGTCATAAATTCAGTCAGGCTGTTAAAAAAAGGACGTTCTCTGTGAACGGCATAGAATCCTTCGGCCTGTTTTTGAGTAAGGTGTACTTTTTTCATGGCAACGATTGTAATACCTTCATTTTCAAATCGTTTTATTATTTCACCAGTTAATTTTTTTTTCACACCATCCGGTTTGATTAATGATAATGTTCTTTCCATAATTTTAATCCCCGTTCTTTTGATGAACTCGTAAAAAGTCATATTTTGCTGTTTTTCTATCCGTAATATACTGAAATTATAAATAGTGATTTTGCTATTTTCGACTTTTTACGAGACAATTATTCTTTTAAGTTATGAATATAGTAAATATTTGAGTTTTTAGGATCGGAGATGAAATAAGTTGAACAGAAATAGCGCAGAATTTCGGTCCATGTACAAGGCGCATTAAAGGTTGCATACTCAACGTATTCGGCCTTTGATGCAACGAAGTAGATGGGCCGAAAGACAAGCAATTTCGTTCAACTTATAAAATTTTCGATCCT
>WFQS01000353.1 GCA_015486915.1 Desulfobacteraceae bacterium | reverse complement strand
GTACCGGCATGGACACATTTAAAACTTTTAATATAAGTACGGCTGCCTCCATTATTGCTACATCGGAAAAAATTAAAATGGCAAGGCACGGGGCAAGGGCGATTACATCCATGTGCGGAACTGTGGATATGGCAGAAGCCCTTGGCGTTGACGTGGAGTGCAGTGCAGAAATTGTTGCAGCAAGCATTGAGAATGCAGGCATGGGCCTGTTTAACGGGATGAGTCCTGCAATACATCCCATGGCCCTTGGCAGAATACTGTCCAATATTTATTTTGGTTCAACGCTTAATATTGCTGCTTCCCTTGCCAATCCTGCCATGCCGGCAACTGCAGTGCGTGGCGTTTACTCAAGGGATATGGTTCTTCCTGTGGCAAAAGTGATGCAGGCCATTGGATATAAAAGAGCTGTTGTGCTCCACGGCGGAATTAACGGCTCTAATCTCGGCATGGATGAGGCCTCAGTGTGCGGGACTACCTGGTGCGCAGAATTTTCTAAAAACGGTGATATCAATGAATACAGATTCTCTCCTGAGGATTTTTCACTGGAGGTTCATGATCCCGTTGAACTTGCACCTGAAAAGGATATAAGTATGGAATCAAAGCGTTTTGCTTCCCTTATACTGGGGAGAGAAAACAGTGCTCGAAGGGATGCAGCAATATTAAATGCAGGCCTGATATTCTATATTGCAGGTCAGGCAGAAAATATTGAAGACGGGATAGAAAAAGCTGAAAAATCCCTTTCCACAGGTATAGCGTTTGAAAACCTGAGAAACTGGGTAAAGAATCAGAACCGTGAGCCTGAAAAGGGTATTAAAAGGCTTGAGAACCTTTTGTAATCCGGATATTTTTATGAGAAACTCATATCATAATTTAAATATGTAGAGGCTGAAACAATGTCAGAATATGATTTTTTACATGTTCATCAAATTTATTTCAGGAGTCACAGATGAAAACAGAACTTTTAATAATAAAAAACAATGATGCTTACATAAGGGTAAAGGAAAACCAGTACTTTCTCTGCGCCCTTGACAAGGCAAGCGTGTTTCCTGTGGATAAAATATTAAATGTAAAAGAGCATGTAAAATGCCTGAAAAACAATGGCTTTGATAATGCATGCATTTACAGATTAATTTTAACGGAAATTCCCTTTGAGGAAAAATAAAAAAATGAAAAGAATCGTTCTTGAAGGTCTTAAAAAACTTTCTATAAGACAATGCGGTCCTTTGGAAGAGATAAAAGGTCATCGTTTGCTGAAAGTGCTTTATTGTGCTGTCTGCAGAACAGATGCAAAAATGTGGGATCAGGGACACAGGGATCTTGTTTTTCCAAGGGTGGCAGGCCATGAAGTTTCAGCTGTGGATAATGATGGGAACCGGTTTACCATCTGGCCTGGAACAAGCTGCGGTCAATGCAGGTACTGCACCTCAAACCGGGAGAATCTGTGTGAAGACATGAAAATAATGGGTTTCCACACTGACGGAGGATTTGCAGATTATGTCCTTGCCCCTGAAAAAAGTCTTGTCCCGGTTCCTGACAGCTTAAGCTCACACATCGCATGCCTTACCGAACCTGTTGGCTGTGCATTAAACGGCATTAATAAATTGAGGCTTAAAAAGGGTGAACGTATCATCATTTACGGCGGAGGAAGTGTGGGATTGATTGCAGCCCTGATCTGCCGTGACATTGGTGCTTTTCCCCTTGTTATTGAGAAAAGAGAGGAAAAAATTAAAAAAGCAGGACCTTTTCTTGAAGCAGCAGGTATTAAATGCGTTAAAAATACTTTTGAAAGTGAATTTGACGCTGTTATGAATGCATGTCCTGATCCTGCTGCCTTTGATCTTGGAATCGTAAAACTTGCCAAAGGTGGCAGGCTTTCATTTTTCAGCGGGCTTGTTAAAAATAAAAACATAGAGACAAATTTAATTAATTTAATCCATTACAAAGAAGCTGAAATCCACGGAGCCTATGGCCTTACAAGGAAGAATATGATAAAGGCCCTTCCTTTCATGGAAAAGAATCAATCCATTCTTGAAATGCTGATTGAAGACTTCCTGGAGCCTGAAGCCATCGTGAACCTGATGCCTGAAGTTCTTTCAGGAAACAATTTTAAATATATTCTCGATTTTACGGGAAAGCATAAAAATGTACCTGACAAAGATTCTCCTTTGGGTTTAAGGCAGAAAAAAAATAAAATAGATCCAATCACTGAAATCGATGAAATCAGCATTGTTGATGAAATCAGCGGAAATAAAATCGATCAAATAAATAACAGAATTTTAAATTCAGGAGATAAAATGACAAATCATGATCAATTGGTAAACAAAGATGGAAAAACAGATTTACCCGGTAACAAAATTTTTAAAAACGCAAAAGAGTTGTGTACATCCATTATTAAAAATATTGCCCCGGTTTCAGATGAACTTGCAGCAGCTGCCCAGGGGAAAATAGACAATAAAACAAAACCCCTTGGCGCCCTTGGCAAACTTGAGGATCTTGCACTTCAGATGAGCCTTATCCAGAACACCTTAAATCCGGTGATTCATAAAAAAGCATCATTTGTGTTTGCAGGGGATCACGGAATAACCGAAGAGGGCGTTTCTGCCTTTCCGGCAGAAGTCACCTTCCAGATGGTTGATAATTTTCT
>WFQS01000352.1 GCA_015486915.1 Desulfobacteraceae bacterium | reverse complement strand
GATCTGGATTCTCTCAGACAGCCTCTAAGAATCAAAGATTCTGACAAATATTGGGCCGAAGGCGCGGAGCCAACTCTTATTTTGAAAAATCTTTACGGGAGTTTCATATAAAATTATCTTGCACTTTTTTGTACTGTTTTTTAAAATCTAATACTGGGTGCTATAATAGTGTAAAGGACTTTCTGTAAATTCGATTTTCAATAACGGCCATGAGGCCGACCTGGTGACTTTTAAGCGGCCTCACAACAAATATAGAAACTCTTATTTTAAAAAATTTTTACAGGAGTTTCATATAAAAAAATACTCCGGTTTTTTAAATCAGGGGTTGAAAATGCCGGGTCAAAATTTATACTTCCTTTTTTTAAACGATAAAATCAAAAGAAAGGAGAAAGAATGACCCAGCGATAAGATAATACCTCAATAATGACAATTTTGGAAATAATAAATTCAAATGGTTTTGAAGGCCTTTGAGATGCCGTTTCCATTCTTATCAATGGGGCCGAAAATTGAGAGGTCTTCAGTACTCAGAGACGTATCCAGGCTCTTGGATAAAGAGCTTGAGCAGTGGAGAACCAGACCAACAGGAAAGATTGCATTTCTCCAGTTGGCTGTTAGGTATGAAAATGTCCGTCAGGATGGGTATGTTATGTCACAGTATGAATAGACAAACAACACAGGAGGTATGCAATGCAAGTACCAATGAGTCCGGTTAGAATCCTCAAAAGGGCCGTTAAACTTTATCCCAATAAAACAGCAGTTGTGGACGGCAGTTTAAGACTGAGTTATGCCGAAGTACAAACCCGGGTGAATCAGTTCATTAATGCAGTGGCACAAATGAAAATCCCTGAAGGCGGCCGGGTTGCCGTACTGGATTATAATTCTCACCGTTATATGACCCTTTATTTCGGCATGGCAGGTTCCGGACGTGTATTGCTGCCATTAAATATCCGGTTGAATCCGGATGAATATGCATATATACTCAACAATGCCGGAGCAGATGCCATCATCTTTCATGCCGATTTCAAGCCGGTACTGGAGAAAATACTGCCGGAACTTGAAACGGTGACAAAATTTTATATTGCCGAAGGTACTGATGAAGCAGACTGGATAACCGGAACCTATGAATCTCTTCTTGAAAAGGCTTCTCCCATTGCTGAAATGGAAGAACCGGATAATGAAAACGCCACATTGAATCTATATTACACCTCAGGGACTACAGGGAAACCCAAGGGGGTTATTTTAAGTCACCGCAACATCTACGCCAACGCTTTGACCACCATCATAGAATTTAAGCTTTCCGATGCCACTGTATGGCATCATATCGCCCCGCTGTTTCATCTTGCGGATGCTTTTTTCATATGGTCGGTGACATATCAGGGCGGAACACATGTGATGCAGCGGCAGTTTACACCAAATGGAGTATTGAAAACCATGCAGATGGAAAAAGTCACTGCGGCCATGATGGTTCCCACCATGATAAATTTTTTGCTGGATGTACCTGATGTGGAAGAATATGACCTGTCCGCCCTGGAGTGGATTATGGTTGGCGGTGCTCCCATGTCACCTGCCAATGCCCAAAGGATGATGAAAAAACTGGGTTGTCAATATGTATCAGGGTATGGGCTGACAGAAACATGTCCACTCCTCACTGTGGGCAATCTCAAGAGTACTCTTGCCGAAATTCCGGAAGAACAGAAACTTAACTATCTTACCCGGACAGGATTAGAGGTTGTGGGAGTAGATCTGCGTGTGGTGAACAATGATGGTGATGATGTGCCATGGGACGGTAGGACAATTGGAGAAATTGCTGTCCGGGGTGATAATATTATGACAGGATATTGGAATCTTCCCGAGGAGACTGAAAAAGTCGTAAAAGACGGTTATTTTTATACCGGAGATCTTGCCAATGTTGATTCCGAAGGTTATATCCTGATAGTTGACAGAGCAAAGGACATCATTATCAGTGGTGGAGAGAATATTGCATCCGTGGAAATTGAAAACATCTTGTACATGCATCCTGACATACTGGAATGTGCAGTCATCGCCCTTAAGGATGAAAAATGGGGAGAAGTACCCCAGGCCATAGTGGCTCTTAAAGACACAGCCGTTGCATCCCGGGAAGACATACAAAATTTCTGCCGGGCAAAGCTTGCAGGATTTAAAGTGCCCAAGCGGATATCCTTTATAAAGGGACTGCCAAAAACCGGTTCAGGGAAAATTTTAAAAACCGAGCTTCGTAGAGATTTCCGGAAATAGCTGCGTATATAATCCAGAGCCGTAAGACAAGCAATCTCGTTCAACTTATAAAATTTTCGATCCTTAATAACAGATCTG
>WFQS01000351.1 GCA_015486915.1 Desulfobacteraceae bacterium | reverse complement strand
TTCTTTTTAATAAAAAAAAGAAAAAAAATCCTGATATAACCATGGAAAAGATTTTGATTGAAGAGGGATTCGCAACACAGGAGCAGATAAATATTCTCTATCTTATTCTGGATTTCCTTGCATTAAAAGAAAAAAGCAGAAAATTTGGAAGTATCGCTGTGAAAATGGGATTTGCAACACAGCGTGATATAGATAATGCCCTGGAAAAACAGCATATTGAATTCAAGCGATCAAAAAAACAAAAAATGATTGGAGATATCCTTGTTGAAGCAAAAATAATTACGCCTGCCGAAAAAAAATCCATCGTAGCAGAGCAGCAAAAAATGTCTGATAAAGTTCAATCCGGAAAAAGCAAGGACAAACCTGTTTCCAGAGACATCCCAAAACAAGAATTGCAGAAAACAGTGGGAACAGATGATTCAATCGTCTCTCCCATGGAAATCCATGTTTCAGAAGATGCCATGGAAGCCTGGATTCGGCTGTCAGATGACATTGGTGACACCGGGAAAAACATAACTTTGAACGAAATTAAAAATGCAATTCACAAAAAAGGCGTAATTTTCGGTATTTACAATGATTCCCTGCTCCAGAGCAAAATTGATACCGGAAAAAATTTTTTCCAGGCAGCAAGGGGAAGGTTTCCTGCTGTCAATAAAAATATGACCATTAAATACCTTTTTAACACCATCCATGATACTCCGGCTGACTTTGAGGACGTTGATATAAAAGTTAAAAAAGGAACAACCATTGCAATCCTTAATTCGAAAAATACGGATTCCTGTGGCAAAACTATTTTTGGGCGGCAGACAGACAGTAATTTCTACGGAAATCATGCCCCCCGTATTTTCAGATGCGGCAAAGGAGCTGAAGCAGCCGATGACGACACCAAAGCTTTTGCTGGCAGAAGCGGGTTCCCTTTCCTGTCAATGGAAAAAAAACTGTACGTTCTGTCTTTTATCAACGTACTTGAAGATGCAGATTTAAGATTCGGACCCATTGAAGATTTTTCAAATATCAACGTGACAGGTACCCTCACAGGAGCTTTCCCTGTAAAGGCCGGAAGGATAAAAGCACGGGAGATAAGAGAGACTCGTCTGTATGCTCTTGAAGATATTGTGGTGGAAATGGGTATCACAAATGCCAGGATCATAACCCAGGGAAATGTTTATGCAAAATATATCCATAATTCAAACATAGAGGCTTTTGGCAATATCATTGTCGAACATGAAATCATAGATTCAACTATTGTCTGCAGTGGAAAATGCGAAGCAGTAAAAAGCAGAATAATAGCATCAAAAATTTCTGCAAAACAAGGCATAATCTGCGCCGGGGCAGGAAGTGATCCTACAGAAGCCTGTATTTTAATGGCAGGAAGGGAAGACCATATTATTAATGAAACTGACAGGATAGCTGAAACAATTAAATTAATAGAAAAGGAAAAAACCGACCTTGAACACCAGAGAAACATTATTGTTGAAGTAAAGATAAAAAACGTATTTAAAAAAATGGCCAGCCTTAAGCTGTTTTATGATCGGGCAGAAAAAGAGATAGACAGTATGGATAATGCTCCGGGGGAAAAATTTTCAATATCAGATAAAGATTCCTATATAAAAACCATGGAGCTCAGGGACAGGCTTGAAAAAAAAATGGAAGGCATTATTAAATCATTAAAACTATTAAATAAACAAAAAAAAGAATTGGAAACGCAAAAATATGATGTTGAAAAAAAAATTGAAAAAATAAAACCGAAAATTGAAAAAAAAATAATTGAAAAAAAATTAGACATGGAAAACCTTTTCCAATGGGCAGAAAAAAAACCTGCAATACCTGAAATTACAGTAAAAGGCAGGCTTGCCAGGGGAACTATTCTTAAAGGTGTGTTTTCAACGCATAAAACAAAAAAAGAGTACAAACATGTTAAAGCCGTTGAAGTGCACCGTTCAACGTCAGAAAATATTGAGAGTACAATAATGATAGACAAAATTTAAATCAACACCGCTTTTATTATCCGTTCCTGCGCATGGTCATTGAAACCTGAAATAAAAGACCAAAAAGCCCTATTGTAAATATCCTGCCTTATAAGGGAACTTCCAAAAAATAATTTACGCATCCTGTTTGCCCTTTTGCCCGTTTTCTCTGTTGTGATAACAGGCACATAGATAATGTAATTTTGGGCTGTGCTTCAGATTCGTCTATCTGGGACTGTAAAAGCATAAAAATACCACATTCAAATTAGACAATATTTAAGAAAATTTTTGCTAAGGTTCAGACTTACTTCATCCGATAATAGCTATAAATGTATGAAATATATCAATTCAACACTTTTTAATGTGTGGAAGCGCACAGATTTTGCATATTGTCTGTCTGAAAGAACAATATATATTACAACAGACAAAGAGGTTATAAAATGGCATTGGGTACAATAACAAGTTTAGGTGTGGGCTCAGGTCTGGATCTCCAGAACATGTTGGATAAATTAAAAAAAATAGATGAAACCACCATAGACCTGCAGAAAGCCGACGAAGACAAGCTTAAAACCCAGGTGAGCGAATTTGACACCTTAAATTCAAAACTTGTTCAGATGAAATCCAGTGCACTTGATCTCTCTCTTAAATCCAACTTTATGGAAAGATCGGTGAGCCTGTCCGACAAAGATATAGCAGATGCAAGTGTGAAATCAGGTTCTGAAATTTCAGGCTACTCCATTAATATCAAAAGGATGGCGTCAAAAAGCTCATGGCAAAGCCAGGGGGTTGAAAAACAGGATACACCTATGTACGCTGCACCATCAACTTCAATCCCTTCCGCAACGGCTGCTGCTGTGACAACTGATACTGATCTTGCCTTTACAATTGGCAGCGGCGATGACCAAAAAAGCATTGCTCTTAATATCAAGGCCGGATCAAGTCTTGAAGATATTGCAAAAGCCATAAACACGGATACTCAAAACGCATCTTCTTCAGGCACATATGTCACTGCCACAGTTAAAACAGGAGAAAATGGAAGTTATATAAGACTTGCAGCAACAGAGGATGATGGGAATAAAAACACGCAGATACTGGTATCTCAGGGTCCTGATTTTATTGCACCGGACATCACATTTTCATATAAAACAGGCTCAACATCTGATTCGGTATATGTATCTGT
>WFQS01000350.1 GCA_015486915.1 Desulfobacteraceae bacterium | reverse complement strand
TCTTGCTGAAAAACAGGGATTCACTGAAATTGCAAACATCTGCAACGCCTGCTATTCAACCCTCAGAAAAGCCCTGACAAGACTTGATGAAGATGGAGAATTAAAGGAAAAGGTCAATCTGGCCCTTCACGAGGAAGGTCTTGAATTTACGGGCAATCTTAAGATCAGGCATTTCATGGAGATCCTTGTAAATGATTTTGATGCAGATGAAATAAAAAAACACGTTAAAACAGACCTTGCCGAATTTGTTGTGGCCCCCTATTACGGATGCCAGCTTAACCGGCCCTGGGGTGATATTGATGATACGGTCAATCCTGTTTTAATGGACAGGCTCATTAAGGCGCTTGGTGCAAAGCCATTGACAAATTATTCTGCAAAAACAGAATGCTGTGGTGCTGCCCACATGGTGGCCCACAGTGACAGCTGCGTCGTGCTGAACAGGCGCATTGTCAAAGATGCCGTTGAAAAAGGGGCTGATACCATCTGTACCCTGTGTCCCCTATGCCAGTTCAACGTGGATGCTTCCCAGGCGGGAAACAAATCTGTCAACATGCCGGTGATCTTTTTTACCCAGTTGATGGGGCTTGCCTTTGGCCTTGGTAAAAATGATTTAATGCTCAATAAACTTCTGACACCGTTTAAAATGGCTGTTTAACCGCCATGATGCGAATCCGGTACGGTTTAATTTGAAAAACTGCCGGATTGTAACGGCTGTTTATTTTTCATAAGGAGAATATTATCCATGAGAGAGTCCATTCCGAAAATCGGGGTTTATGTCTGCCACTGCGGTACAAATATTTCCGGTAAAGTGGATGTAGACGCGGTTTCACAGTATGCTGCAACTCTTCCCAATGTGGAAACTGCAAGAAACTTCAAATTCATGTGTTCAAATCCGGGGCAGCAGCTTATAATAGATGATATAAAGGAGAAAGGTCTCAACAGGGTTGTCGTGGCTTCATGTTCTCCGCGGATGCACGAAAAAACCTTTAGAAAAGCCTGCCAGACCGGTGGCATAAATCCCTATTATTTTCAGATGGCCTGTATAAGGGAGCATGATTCATGGGTCACGGAAGACCCGGATCAGGCCACAAAAAAGGCAAAGGATCTTGTCAGGGGGGCTGTCTTCAGGGTTACACACCACCAGCAGCTCACATCAAGGGTTGTTGACATTAATCCCAACGTGCTTGTCATAGGTGGCGGAATTGCAGGAATGCAGGCGGCCCTTGACATTGCCGACGGCGGCAAAAAAGTTTATCTCGTGGAAAGGGATCCTTCAATCGGCGGCAACATGTCCAAGTTTGATAAGACATTTCCCACTTTGGACTGTGCAGCCTGCATCAGCACACCAAAACTTGTGGCAGTGGGCCAGCATGAAAATATCGAGCTGATGACCTACAGCGAGGTGGTTGATGTTTCAGGCTTTGTGGGGAATTTTAAAATAAAAATAAAGAAAAAACCAAGGTATGTGGATGCGGATAAATGCACGGGCTGCGGCGTATGCTCTGAAAAATGTCCCTCAAAGGTACTTTCGGAATTTGATCATGAACTGACAAACAGAAAGGCGATTTACACGCCATTTCCCCAGTCAGTGCCAAACACACGGGTCATTGATGCTGACCATTGCATATATTTCAAGAAAAACAGATGCAGGTTATGCGAAAAATTCTGCGAGGCCAATGCCATTGACTTTGAGCAGAAAGAAAAAATTGTTGAAGTTGACGTGGGCTCTGTGATCATTGCAACGGGATTTGAGACCTTTGATCCGGTTACCATCAGCCAGTACGGGTTTGGCAGGTTCCCTGAAGTTTATACAAGTATCCAGTTTGAGCGCATCAACAATGCAACGGGCCCCACCTCGGGAAAAATTCTCACAAAGGACGGGAGAAAGCCTGAAAGCGTTGCCATTGTTCACTGCGTTGGTTCAAGGGATAAAAATCACATGAAATACTGCTCACGGGTGTGCTGCATGTATTCCATGAAATTCGCCCATCTTGTGCATGAAAAAACAGGGGCGGAAGTTTATGAATTTTACATTGATATCCGCTCCCCGGGCAAGGGATACGAGGAGTTTTACAATCGTGTTCAGGAGGAAGGAACCCATTTCATCAGAGGAAAAGTCGCCCAGATAACCGACATTGTGGATTCACCTGAAGATAAGGGCAAACTTGTTGTTGTGGCCGAAGATACCCTTGCCCGCAAAGTTAGAAGAATCCCCGTTGACATGGTGGTATTAAGCGTTGGCCTCAAACCATCTTCCGGTATTGAGGATATTGTCAGGATGGTGGGCATTTCCCTTGATTCTGACGGCTGGATCAACGAGCTTCACCCGAAATTAGGCCCCCTTGCCACACCTTCCGATGGAATTTTTGTTGCAGGTTGCTGCCAGGGGCCAAAGGATATTCCCGATTCCGTGGCCCAGGGCCAGGGAGCTGCAGGCGAAGCCCTTTCCCTGATCAGCCGCGGAAAACTTGAAATCGAAGCCTCGGTTGCAAATAT
>WFQS01000349.1 GCA_015486915.1 Desulfobacteraceae bacterium | reverse complement strand
GGACCGTACACAGTGAAAAAACGAAGTCCTGTAACTGGAATTGCGTAGAGGTGACTATAGGCATGTGCCATTAATTCATTGGATTTTTTCGTTGCTGGCTGCCCAACGGTAACTGGCAAATCAATAATGGCTTGAATATGGATTTCAGTGGTGTATAATGACCCTGTCTGTTAATCCATAGCATATATACTTTTTTTTTATAAGAAAGAGCTTATTTATAACAAAGCACAGATGCTCTTTTTATGTTCGTCAAAATCTCTGATTTTTTGAGGCGCTGTAACGCAGTTCAACCCGGCCTCATGGCCGTTATACCAGATTATTTGAGCTGCGTTTCGATTTTTTTAAAATAAGAGTTGCATATCTGTTGAGAGGCTGTCCGGGAGAATCCGGATCCGCCTCATGGCGGTTATACAGGAATTAATTTTTTATTACAGAATTAAGAGGAAATTGCCAGAATCCTGATATGGCGCTACAAAATAAACACGGTTCATTACTAAAATATAGAATGTCTTTCACGGTTGGAGGACTATTTTATCAAGAATCTGTCCTGGCAGCAGATTTATATATAGCAAGTAAAGACTGGTCAAAAGTCAGGGAAAAAATATTAAAAATCAACCTTTTCCAGGCCAGAACCAGCAATTCCCTTGAAAGGATATGCCGTGAAGTGCTATCCCGGCTGAAACTTCTTTCTTCAGAACAACTGAGAATAATTTACGATGGTTCAAGGCAGGAACAACTTCAAATACTATGGATTGCTGTCTGTAAGCGATATTGTTTTATCCGTGATTTTGCTGTTGAAGTCATTCGCGAAAAATTTTTACTCATGGACTACCCTCTCACTGAAGAGGATTATACCATCTTTTTTGATACCAAAGCCGAATGGCATGAAGACTTGGGAAAATTAAAGGATTCAACCAAGCGAAAGCTGAAGCAGGTTCTTTTCAGGATACTCAGGGAGGCGGAGATTACATCAGAGATGAACATCATACTGCCTTCGATATTGACCAAAAGAGTTGCAAGGGCTTTGTTTTCGGACAAATCCGGATTATATATTGTCCTGCCGGTCTCAGATGCAGATTTTAAGGAGAGGGTAAAATGACCGTTGATACAGAAACACAGCCGATACCAGAAAGATTCAAACATCTTCAGACTCTGATCAGCAGTGACAGATTCTTAAAAAAGCAGGGACTTGGAAACGAAGTTCCTTTTTATATTTGTCCATATCGACCTTCCGAGGCCATCGAAATGGAACGAATGCAGAAACAGTTAACAAATAAATTATCACAAACGGGTATCCAGGTGCTGGCGATCAATTTGTATGACATATCCGTTGATATCTTAAAAGAAAATGGTGACTGGGAATGGTATCTCGAAGAAGAGTCCAGAATGACAAAGGAAGAGTTAAAAGAAGAGTTGCAGTCAATTCTCGATATTGAAACTGTTCTGATACCTGCAATAGCAGAAAAGATAAAAACAACCCCCCATAATGTTATTTTCATGTCAGGTGTAGGCGAAGTATATCCATATATCAGGTCCCATAATGTTTTGAATAATTTGCAGAGCATTGCCAAAGATCATCCCATGGTGATGTTTTTCCCAGGTGAATATACTCATTCATTGGAATCCGGAGCTTCATTGAATCTTTTTGGCAGATTACATAACGACAAATATTACAGGGCATTCAACATCTATCACTGTGAGATATAATTTGAGGATACAAAATGAGTTTAAAAACTATTTTTGAAAAACCGGTTGACCGCTCCATAGAAGGGGTTATTAAAGCTGATGATGATGCAAGTCTTCGTCTTGAGGTTGAAGAATATGTTTTGACCAATGAAATTGAAAAAAGATTGGAATCTTTCCTTGATGCTTACAATAACTATGATGGTGCCAATGGAGTATGGATATCCGGTTTCTTTGGATCCGGTAAGTCCCATCTGCTAAAGATTCTGGCCTTACTCATGGAAAACAGTGAAGTTGAAGGTGATAAAGTTTTAGATATAATTCTTCCAAAATGTAAAGATAATGAAATCCTTCGTGGTGACCTCAAAAGAGCTGTTACTATTTCGTCAAAAAGTATTCTGTTCAATATAGATCAGAAAGCTGACGTGATCAGTAAAACGCAAATTGATGCCCTTGTTGCAGTTTTTGTTAAGGTCTTTGATGAATCTTGTGGCTACTATGGAAAGCAGCCTTATATTGCCCAGTTTGAAAGAGAACTGCACCAGGACAAACTGTTTGAGAAATTTAAAGACGCTTTCAGAACCATCTCCTCACACGACTGGGAATGGGGAAGGATGCGGGCCAAGAGAGTTGCATCCAATATTGATAAAGCTTACAAATCCGCCACGGGTCAAGAGGTGTCAGGCATCCTTGATAAATACAGAAGTGATTACCGCCTGTCCATTGAAGACTTTGCGGAACAGGTAAACAGCTATATTGAAAAACAGGGGGAAAACTTTCGTTTAAATTTTTTTGTTGATGAGGTGGGGCAGTATGTAGCGGAGAATGTCAAACTTATGACCAACCTTCAGACCATAGCTGAAAGTCTTGCAACAAAAAGCCGCGGACGGGCATGGATCATTGTTACTGCGCAGGAGGATATGAACACTGTTGTCGGTGAAATGAATAAGCAGCAGAGCAATGACTTTTCAAAAATCCAGGCCAGATTTAGAAACAGGATGAAACTGACCAGTGCTGATGTGGCAGAAGTCATCCAGAAACGGTTGCTTCAGAAAAACGGCAGAGGAATTGATAAACTGTCAAAAGTTTATGATAAACAGGTAAATAATTTTAAAACACTTTTTGATTTTGCAGATGGTTCCCAGTTGTATCGAAATTTTCGGGATCAGGACCATTTCATACATACTTATCCTTTCATCCCGTATCAGTTTATATTATTTCAGACAGCTATTCAGAATCTGTCCATGCACAATGCCTTTGAAGGTAAACACAGATCTGTTGGAGAACGCTCAATGCTTGGAGTTTTCCAGCAGGTGGCAGTTCATATCTCAGATCATGCAGTTGGACAGCTTGCCACGTTTGATCTCATGTATGAAGGAATCAGGAGTGCCTTAAAAGCCCAGATCCAACGCTCGATTCAACTTACTGAACAACACCTGAATAATAAATTTGCAGTACAGGTGCTCAAGGCACTGTTCCTTGTAAAATATATTAAAGAGTTCAAAGCCACTCAGAGGAATTTAACCGTTCTGATGCTGGATGAATTTGATAAGAACATGGAACTATTGAATAAAGATCTGACAGAAGCTTTAAATCTTCTTGAACAACAGACATATATTCAAAGAAATGGTGAGATATTTGAGTTCCTCACAGATGAAGAAAAAGATGTTGAAGAAGAAATAAAAAATACAGATATCGAAACCTCTGCTGTGGACGAACAACTCTATAAGATAATATTCGACAGTATAATAAGATTTAAAAAAATACGATATAGCAAAAATGATCAGGACTACCCTTTCTCAAGAAAACTTGATGACCGACTCTTTGGACGGGAATATGAACTGTCAATCCATATCATAAGCCCCTTCAACGAATGTGCGGATAATGAACAGAACCTTGCCATGCAGTCCGCCGGAAGAGATGAGCTCTTAGTGATCATGCCCCCGGATGAACGGATGATGCGTGATCTTTTAATGTATGAAAGAACCAATAAGTATATCCGCCAGAACATCTCCATCACCCAGCAGGAATCCATTAAGAGAATCTTAACGGACAGGAGCCTGCAGAACCAGGAGCGATACAATGATCTTAAACACCATATTGAAACGATTCTTGGCAGATCCAGGATGTATATCAATGCAGGACTGATTGACATCAGAGGAACAGATCCCCAGGCAAGGATTATAAAAGGGTTTTATGATCTTATTATCAGAACCTATCCAAATCTTAAGATGCTCAAAGATTTTTCATATACTGAAACCTATGTTTCAAAATGTCTGAAACAAGGTAAAAATATATTTGGAGATGATATTTCCCTTCTCAGTGAAGCGGAACAGGAGATGCTGTCATTTGTTAAAGGCAATAAAAACAATGGTATAAGAATCACGGTCAAAAGTCTTATTGAACGGTTCGAGAAGAAGTCCTATGGCTGGTACTATGCTGCCATATTGTGCATTCTTGCTAAACTATGTGCTGCAGGAAAGGTGGAATTAAATTTTAACAGTAATATTCTTGAGGATGATCAACTTGAAAAAGCATTATTAAATACACATAGTCATGCAAACCTAATCATTGAACCGTTAAGTGACTTTACTGCAGGACAGATCCGCAGCCTGAAACAATTCTACGGAGACTTCTTTGACAGCCCTACATCTTCCACAGAAGCCAAAACCCTTGGTAAAGAAACAACATCAGCCATCAAAGAAAAGATTGATACCTTATCACAGCTTGTAGCAGATAAGCAGAAATATCCATTTCTGGCTGAATTGGACAAAATAATTGAAACGCTAAATCAGCTGAAAGGAAAACCATACACCTTTTTTTTGACGGATCTTCATAAAATCGAAGACAGCCTTCTGGATATGAAAGAAGATGTTGTTGATCCCATTCAAAGATTCATGAGCGGGCCCTTGAAGACGATCTATGATGATGCAGTTAATTTTTTAAAGAGACAGGAGCATAATTTTTCTTATATTAAAGGCGATGAATCCGATCAGATTTTGGATATACTCAAGAATAATGATTGTTACAAAAATAATATGATGCAACAGGTCAAATTTCTGGTTGAAACTGTTTCTGATAAAATTGATGAAAAGCTTAAACAGGGAAAACAAGATGCATCTGATAAGATCAATGCTCTGCTCAATAAAATGACCGGCATGGATGATTTTATAAAATTATCTGCTGAAAACCAGAATGAGCTAAAAAAACCTTTTGAATCCCAACTCGAAAAGATACAAAAGCAGACCTTGATCGCCTTAATCAGTGCTGAGCTGCAACGGTTTGAAGATGATGAATATAATAAAATTCTCAGCAAATTGAGCTATTTTGGCCGGCCAAAACCGGAACCTCCTGAACCCCAACCATCCAGATCGGATACTTCCAAATCGGATGAGGCAGAAGACAAAACATATATTGAGAACAGTGATTCCGGAAAAGATAAAGTAAAAGAAGGGCCGGTTAAGACAGAAAAAGAAAACATCGAGCCAGTTAGAGAAGTTGTTGGTATCAAAAAAATAGAAGTAAATTATACCAAAGCCTGGATTGAGAATGAATCTGAAGTTGAAGATTATTTATCCGTACTTAAAAAAGCCATAGTCAAAGAAATCAATGAAGGAAAACGTATACAGGTATAACAGGAACTTAATCCCGGAAAATTATCAATATTCGGCCAGCACTCCATCGTCGCCCATTTTGGCCATTACAATAGCATTAGTCTGCTTTTACACTCTCAAATAGACGAATTTGGAACACTGCCAGAACGTACATTATAAGGTCAAATATATACGGAAAATTCTAACGGAGCATAATAAAATTGAATACTTCTTTGCTGAAACAATTTGCACAGAATGCACGAAGACAGTTGATAGACATGGTATCAACAAAACTGTCCATCATTCTGGATACCAATAG
>WFQS01000348.1 GCA_015486915.1 Desulfobacteraceae bacterium | reverse complement strand
GGCATAGGCACAGCAAACCTGAGAGCACCAGAGATTGCCAAGTCTTTCATCCCTTGAGCCCACGCATTGAATAAATGCTATTTTTTCAGGTATTTTCCCATCCGAAGGACGGACAGCAAAAGTATTTTCCCTTAAGATATTCTCAAGCTCCATGCCGGTGATGAGATTTTTCCATTTCCCATAGCCATATGTTGACTTGATATTTGGATCAAAGGGAGAAAAACCCGTGGCAACAACAACAGCATCAACCTCAATTTCTGCTGTACTTCCCATGTCATCTATTTTAACGGCACCTGAGGGAAGGTCATCATCCGCACAATCTGCACCTGCAACATAAAGTGGAGAATTATGCACTGAAAAACCCTTTATCACCTTGCCGTCTTCCACCTGAAAACTGCTCTTTTCCAATGACACTTTAAAAGTATCAGTTTTTTCTAAATTCTTAACTTCCGTTCTTAAATGAACATTTATCAATGGTTCATTGACTACACTGGCAAGCATCTCTTCCACGCTGCATGCTCCGCACTGCTGGCATTTATCACTTGCCTTACAGGTAAACCCGATACTGTGGCCGCCAAGAAAACAGCTTTTCTCAACAAGTTCCACATTAATATTCTGCCTTGTAAGCTCCCATGCAGCGGTAAGACCTGCAATGCCGCCCCCAACGACCATCACTGTTCCTGTTTTATTACTCAATTGGAACCTCCTTATGGTTTATATCAGGGCCTAAACAACAGGTCTTGGCAGCATTCCTGCTCTCTCGGCAATTTCAGGAACCTTATGTTCCCATTCAATGGCCATTAAATGAACACCTGACACACCCTTCATCTCCTTGAACTCTGCAATCTGTTCGCAGGCTATTTTTATACCTTCATCGGCAACTTTTTTCTTGTCAACACCCTGAAGCCTTTTGATAATCTCATCGGGAACATCCATTCCGGGGACCTTGTTTTTCATATATTTTGCCATACCAACGCTTTTCATTGGAGTAATTCCCGGCAGAATGGCAACTTTTTCAGTTAAACCCATGTCGTTTGCCTGCCTGATCCATTCCCTGATCTTGGCCATATTGTAAACGCATTGTGTCTGGATAAAATCAGCTCCTGCGTTTACTTTTTTGGCAAGGCGGTAAACACGCCATTCAAAAGGCTCTGCAAACGGATTAGCAGCAGCACCGAGGAATAATTTCGGGGGCACATCAATATCAGCACCTCCAAGAAATTTTCCTTCATCCCTCATCTTTTTTGCCATGCCAAGCAACTGCATGGAATCTATATCAAAAACGCCCTTGGCCTGGGGATGATCGCCAAACTGCTGGTGATCCCCTGACAGACAGAGCATATTTCTTATACCATGGGCATAGGCACCGAGAATATCGGACTGCATGGCAAGCCTGTTGCGGTCCCGGCACACCATCTGAAAATTCGGTTCAAGTCCTTGTTCAAGGCATATCAAAGAGGCTGCCCAGCTGGACATCCTCACCATGGCAGTCTGATTGTCAGTGACATTTGCCATGTCGACATTACCCTTTAAAAACGATATCTTCTTTTTCAGAGCTTCAACATCCGCCCCCCGTGGAGGCCCCACTTCTCCTGTAAAGGCAAAGTGTCCGGCTTTCAGTATTTTTTCAAGGTTACTTCCTGATTTCATATTAATTTCTCCCTACACTGGTAAAAATTTTTAAAAATTATAAATTATCCAAGGGCTTTAACGCGCTCTTCATATCCCGGCTGAATAATTTTTCTCGGTATCTGGTTTCTCCAGTCATTGGGCGGTGAAATTTCCTTTATCTGATCTAATCTTCCCTGGGCCGCAAGACGTTCATAAATTTTAAACCATGCGCAGGGCTGATCCTGATTAATTTCGCAGCTTCCGTTATTCGTCCCGCCGCAGGGGCCGTTGAAAAGACTTTTTGCGCACATGGTTACAGGGCATATTCCGCCGGTAAGACCTAAGACGCAGTTTCCGCAGGCACGGCATTTTTCCTCATACCAGCCCACATCAAGATTTACACCGATAAATGAAGTATTCACAGCAGGGAAAACAGGTTTATCCGGAAAACGCTCTGCAAGGAACTGTATTCCTGCACCGCATGCCATGGAAATGAATGCATCATAATCCCCTGCAATCTCATCAAGCTCTTCAAGAAACTCCATATCACACTGACGTTCCAGTGTTTTTGAGCCAAATTCAATTTTATCCTTGCCAAAGCTAAGCTTTAACTCTGCGTTAAGAGTTTCAACCTCTTTTGACCCGCCGGCCAGACAGACTGCAACACATGTTCCGCAACCAATGGTGAGAACTTTTTTGTATCCAGCCACCATACCCTTAATTTCATCAAAGGGTTTTCTCTCCGCAACAATCATGGTCCCTCCTGTTTTTTTATATGAAACAGAACGCAAAACTTCACGTCTATTTCTACATTTGTCAGAATCTTTGATTCTTTGAGGCAAATCCAGGTAAATCCGAATCTGCCCCATGGCAGTTATACAGAAAAAAGAATTCCATCCCTTATATTTTTAAGGAAATAAAGGAACTAAAAAATGAGTTAATCTCCAATAATAAAAACTCCTTTTTCATCGTTAATAAAAAATTAAAATATCAAGTTTATTAATTCGAAAATATACTTTCCAGAAACCTCATCAAAAGTCAAGGATATTAAAGTTTTAATCCTTTAAAAACAGATAAATTTTAAAAGAAATTATCTTCTGCGCCGGATGGCAATCATCTCAGCAGCCTTGATAAGAGGGTATGCGGTTGGCGGACCTGTCAAAAGCGGATGAGTTCCAATCTGTGATGTAAGCAGTGAATCCACCGTCATCCTGTTCTGAATTAAAAAACCTATGAGATTAATCAGTTCACCGGTTGATTT
>WFQS01000347.1 GCA_015486915.1 Desulfobacteraceae bacterium | reverse complement strand
TGCAGGTTTTATGGGATGTTGAATTTGAAATAAGATCCGGGGAAATAGTTGTATTGATAGGGGCCAACGGAGCCGGGAAATCCACTACCCTCAAAACCATATCCTCGATTCTTTCACCTGCAAAAGGGACAATAGAGTTTGAAGGAACCCGTCTTGATCAGCTTCCGGCACACAGGATTATAGAATACGGCATTGTTCACGTTCCGGAGGGGCGACGTCTGTTCCCGGATATGAGTGTGGAGGAGAACCTGATCCTTGGGTCCCTTAGGGGTGATGCCAGGTCGAAACGCTATGAAACAATGGAATACGTGTATAGTCTTTTTCCCATTCTCGGTGATAGAAAACAACAGATGGGAGGGACCCTTTCAGGTGGTGAACAGCAGATGCTTGCCATTGGAAGAGGATTAATGGGTCATCCAAAATTAATGATGTTTGATGAACCGTCCCTCGGACTTTCACCACTTCTTGTGGGGCAGATATTTGAAATTGTAAAACAGATCAATAAAGAAGGTGTAACCATTCTCATGGTGGAACAGAATGTAAACCAGACGCTTGCAATGTGCGACCGGGCCTATATCCTTGAAAACGGAAGAACAGTGCTTGAAGGTACAGGAAGTGAACTGATGGCAAATGATCATGTAAGAGAAGCTTTTCTCGGGATCTGATTCCCTGGATCTGATTTCATTGTCCGGTTCAATGTCTGAAATTGCATGAAATCTGCAATGGCAGATTAGTGCCTTACCCCTGAATTTTTGCAATAAAACAAGAAATTGACGCAGGCAAATGGGTTGCGGGCATCGTTCGCTTTGGGAATTCAGTTGTTGTTTTGGGACTTTATTATTTTTTTTAGAAGAAATAGTTCTTAGATTATTACGCCCGTTTCTAAATTTGTTGTGAGACTGGTCTGTGTCAACCCGGAAACGCCCCATGGCGGTTATAAGGATTTATGAACCGGCATGGAAAAAAAGGTTGACAAGCAGAGCAGAAACATATAAAAGTGTTTTGTTTTTTTCAAGGGCCGTTAACTCAGTTGGCAGAGTATCTCCCTTTTAAGGAGAGAGTCGTTGGTTCGAGCCCAACACGGCCCACCATTTTTTTGATATTGCGTCCCCATCGTCTAGCCTGGTCCAGGACACTGGCCTTTCACGCCGGCAACAGGGGTTCGAATCCCCTTGGGGACGCCACTTTTATCATTGTTAAGGCTCGGATGTATCCTTGGATGCTCACGGGCCTTTGTCATTTTATGGCTTTGGGATTTTTTTTAAGGATGCATTCAATCCTATAGATTAAGTTCTGCCCAAAGCTTCTCGTCTGTCCGCAACTGCGCTTCATATGTTGTAACCTGGGTAAGAATTTTACTTAATATCTGTGTATTATGCTCACTCTATCTGCTTAACGCCTGTATGCCACGTTAAATATAAATTCGGGTAAACCCAGATCGGCCTCATGGTCGTGCACGTCTGCTGGTTTTATTTTTTTGAAAAATATGCTTGCAGGCTTCGGGAAAAACCGGTATCGGAATAATTTGATATGGATGCTGATCACAACACTTTAATTTCCATTAAAAAATCGCAAATTAGATTTTATAGTAATTTTGACCTGTACTATATTTCTGATAAGGGCGAAGCGCTTTTGTACAAACAGGCCCGGGAAAAACTTGATGGCGATATGCTTGACAGAAATCAGTATCCTCAGTTTTTTATCAGAAAAGAAGATGAAGAGCTCGTGGTTAAAAAACTTCTTTCAATTTTAAATATAAAACTGGCAAAAATGATATCTTCAAAGGGTATCACGGCTATAAAACAGAGTATCTGCCAGGTAGTGACGGAGGCTCTGGAAGGCCATCCTGATACAGGCCCATTGTATTTACCGGAAACAATAGAGATTATTTTGTTCGGCGCAAAGAAAAATCCGGATCTGCTGGACGCTTTGACCCTTATGAACAGCCATAGTTCAAAAATCATTGAACATTCAGTTAATGTTCTGACCTTAACGTTTCAATTTGCCTTTTACAAAGGTTATACTGAAGATAAAGTTAAAAAACTTGCACTTTGCGCACTCTTGCATGATCTTGGAACTTCTAGAATAGATAAGGAACTGATTGAAACCGATGACATACTCACTGACAAACAATATGCAGAGTATAAAACCCATACAGTTCAAGGCTATCGTATTATGGAGCTGTTCCCGGATTTTGATGAATCAGTTGCGCTGACGGCACTTGAGCATCACGAAAGACTGGATGGCAGTGGCTATCCCAGCGGCATAAAAAATATTTCCCCTGAAGCGCAGATCATAGGCTTGATTGACAGTTATGAGCCTTTGAAATATCGTGATAAAAAATTCAGAAAGGCCTTACCGCCCTATGATGCAATGCAGATAATCAAAAAGGATGTTGTTAACGGAAAATATAATAAGCAGATGTTTGTTGATTTATGTTCATGCCTGACTAAATAGTGCAAAGGCTTATTCCTAATTTAACAGTTGATGACTGATTGAGCATGATCACAATAAAATTTGCATATGTTTCCTATTCTTTGCCATGCTTGAACAGTTGGGGGTTTATTGAACGCCTATTTTCTTGTGAATTGTTGTGAATTATGCTGTAAACAAACGTCTCAGTTTATCTGAATTTGTTGTTCCCTGGCAGTTATGGAAAATTTGGTCACATAATTTTTGCATTTACAAGAAAATGAACAACAATGGATGCAGCATAGCCAAGCGCAATAAAGGGTGTCCATTTCAAGTGAGCTCCAAATGTGTAGGTGCCCCGGGCAGAACCCATGAGCGCAACACCTGCTGCCGAGCCGATAGAAAGAAGGCTGCCACCCACTCCTGCAGTGAGGGTCACAAGGAGCCACTGACCCGTTGACATTACTGGATTCATGGTGAGCACGGCAAACATGACCGGAATATTGTCAAGTATGGAGGAAATAACTCCAACTGAAATATTGGCTGGAGTAGCTCCAAGATCGTGGTATAAAAAATTTGACAGTATTGCCATGTAGCCGAACTGGGAAAGCCCGCCTACACATAGAATAACGCCGTAAAAAAACAGCAGAGTATCCCATTCAGCCTTTGCAACCTTGCGGAAAAGATCAAAGGTGACCGGTTTGTTATGGTCAGTCTGCAGTGCCAGGGGATTGTCATCCACGTCAAATAGACGCTGTTCTTTCTTTTTCAGATAATAGGAAAAAAAACCAAGATATGCCAGGCCCAGCATCATTCCTGCAGCAGGAGGCAGATGAAGATAATTGTGGAAAACAACGGCGGTTGTAATGGTGATAAGAAACAGAACTATGATACGTTTCGCACCTGTTTTCATTGCAAAATGTTCTTCCACTGCCTGGGGGTTATCCCTGCCAATGGCAAGGTTCATGGCAAAGGCAGGTATCAGCCAGTTTACTAAGGACGGGATGAAAATTGCAAAGAACTGGGCAAACTCAACCTTGCCCTTCTGCCATACCATGAGAGTTGTGATGTCTCCAAAGGGAGAAAAAGCTCCGCCTGCATTGGCTGCCACAACAATATTTATGCAGGCAATGATAACAAATTTTTTATTATCACCACCAACTGCCATGACAACGGCACCCATGAGCAGGGCAGTTGTCAGGTTGTCTGCAATGGGGGAGATAAGAAAGGCAAGCAGCCCCGTAATCCAGAATATGGTCCTCAATGAGAAACCACGTCCCACAAGCCAGGTACGCAGGGCTTGGAAAACATTACGTTCGTCCATTGAATTTATATAAGTCATGGCTGACAAAAGGAAAAGAAACAGTTCCGCATACTCAAGGAAATTATGGCGGATGGCTTCTTCGGCATGCGTTGGCATGTCAAGGCCAATATAGGTTGCTGCCACAAGAATCCAGATTACACCTGCGGCGAGCATTACAGGCTTGCTTTTTCTCAGATGAAGCTGTTCTTCAAATATAACAAGTGCGTATGCACCCACAAAAATAAAAACAGCAATATAACCCATGGCGGTATTGACAAGTATCGTGGGGTCAAATATATGTGCGGCGGCTACATGGCCGCCGGCATTGCCTCCTGCAATGGCAGGCATGGCATTTATAAGGTATATCAGCAGGGTTGAGATTATAATTTTCATATTTTTCCTGTTGGTATAGGTTAGGTCTGCATCTGTCAACTGTATTCAGTTTATATTTTTATGTTTTCATTAACGGACAGTACAGGGCAGGGTGACTCTAAAATAACAAGCTGGGCTGTTGAACCAAAAAGCAGTTTTCCAACTTTTGAATGTTTTTTAAGGCCGATGATTATCTCATCAACGTTTTTTTCCTTTGCAAATTCTATTATATCCTCTCCCGGGGTAAGTCCCCTTACGAGGAGGTGATGCTGGCAGTCAATTCCATTGCTTTTAAATGTTTCATCTGCGTGCATTTTAAGTTCGTTTTCAAGCTTGTCTGTCTCCTCTTTTGTAATATTTGAGCTGCTTGACATAATGAGATGTACAGATGCTTTTGATTCTTTTGCTCTTTTTACGGCAATTTTCATAGCTTTTACCGATGCAGTACTCTTGTCATAACATACAATAATTTCCATTTTGTTCTCTCCTGATGTTTTTGTTTACGCCATTGATTCAAGGCAGTTTTGATAAATATTTAACGCGTTTTCAGAAAAAAGTACAAAGATAACTTTTTTGATGCATGTCTGTTTTTTTAAAATCTTTGTTCCAGCTTCAAGGGCAATCCTGCATGCATCTTCCATGGGGTAACCATAAACTCCGCAGCTGATTGCAGGAAATGCAATTATTTTGATATTTTTGGATTCTGCAGCTTTAAAACAATTTTTATAGCAGTTTTTAAGAAGTCTCTCCGATTCTTCCTGTCCTTCCTTATAATAAACAGGTCCCACCGTATGGATTATAAATTTTGCTGCAAGCCTGTGTCCTCCTGTAATTTTTGCCTCACCTGTCCTGCATCCGTTAAGTTTTCTGCATTCTTCAAGAAGTTCAGGACCTGCAGCCCTGTGAATGGCACCATCAACCCCGCCACCGCCAAGCAGGGTATTATTGGCGGCATTAACAATGGCATCTGTTGCCAACAGGGTAATATCTCCCTGAACGATCTCAATTTTTTCCATAATACTATTTTTCATACCATTTTCCCCATGGTCACGTTTGTCAGTCAGGCCATGCTGCCTGTATTTCCATTGCTTTATGATAATTAATCTGATATTTCACTTTACCCTGAGGGCTTAGGGAACTTCCAAAAAATAATTTACGCATCCTGTTTGCCTTTTTGCCCGTTTTCTCTGTTGTGATAACAGGCACATAGTTCGACTATGCACCTGTCATCACGCCTTGAAAACGAACAAAATACTGCACAATATACGTA
>WFQS01000346.1 GCA_015486915.1 Desulfobacteraceae bacterium | reverse complement strand
GCCGTGGATCGGACTGCAGGGGATATATATATAGTGCAGTTCCGCCCCTGCCCCGCGCAGCAGACTGTACAATTTAACAAGTTCAGGGCCTTTGTCATTGCATTTATTCAGAAATGGGGTCTGAACATAAACGGCAATACCGTTTTTAACAAGGTCTGAGATAATATCAAGGCTTTCCGGAGATATCTCATCGGGATGAATGAAATGAGTGGCCACTTCCATGCGCTTGCCGTGCTGCTGCAGTTCCAGGTTTTTCTGTTTGATATATTTTAAATAGGCCGATTCATTTTCGAGAAACAGTTCAGGATAATAGGAAATAGACCGTGTTGCAAGCCGTAGACACTGAACATGGCTGATTGTCATGAGTCCGTCAATGGTTGCCGCCATATTTTTCCTGTTCAAAAAAGGGTCCCCGCCGGTAACTACTATTTCCTTAATGGACGGGGAATTTTTGATATGCTGAACCGCAGTAATGACATCTCTCTGTGTTGGATTTTTTTCATTCCTCGAATCCTTGTGCTTTCTGAAACAGAACCTGCAATAGACCGGACAGGTCATATTGAGCAGAAAAATCACCCTGTTTCTGTACATCTGCTCCAGCAGGCCCTCATGGAACTGTCCTATCCAGGTATTGGTATGGCCTGTGGTCTCCAGTTCCTCCACAAAAGGCATATATTGATAGGCGACATCTTCCGATACCATCATCTGCCGGATGGTATGCAGAGACAGTCTGACCGGGTATTTTTCAATCACTTTTTCAAGATCTGCCCTTTCATTATCCGGTATATTCAGGTTGCTGACCTGTTCCAGTTGTTCTGTGCTCTTTACGGATACAAAGCCGTGCCCGGGGATCACCTGTTCAAGAACGGCAACCAGCAGCATCCGGGGCAGTTCCACCGTGTTAATGGTCAGATGTCTGCCATGTGAACCGGCAATGGCAGCAAAAATGGCATTGAAAAATCCATCAACATCATTTTTATAACCCACTGCACTTAAAAGATTGGAAAATTTTATTTTCCCGCTGCCTTTACCAATGATCCTGACAAAATCATTACCGCAGAATCGATCATTACCGTAAAATTCGAGAAACCCTGAGGTCTTGCTTATCAGGGTTGATAAAAGAACATTCTGTTGTTTTTTTGAATGTTTAAATCTGATCTGTAAAGTCTTATCCTTTTCCATTTTAACCTCTTATCTCTGTAAATATTCGATGTATAATGTAAATATTTGCCAGGCTCTCCTATCCGTCTATTTGGGACTGCAAAAGCATACTAATGCAATGTGAACAGGTTAAAATGGACGAGGATGAGGTATTGGCTGAATATTTACTTATCTGCCTTGTATAAATAATAGACCATACCTTTTGGAAAACCTGAGCCCATAATTCTGCCAAGAATCCGTTCTTCGTTGCCAGGTTCAACGGATACCACGAGATACTCCCTGAGCAGATTCTTATCAATAACCCGACACAGGTTGTATTCTTTTTTAAGGCAGGTAAAGGTAATGCGGGATGATCCAAAAATGGAGGTGTTTGTATTTTTTAAATCATTTTCAAAAATTATATAGCTTTTTGCCGGATCCAGGTTTTGCTTTATCCATAAAAAATTTTTTTCCAATGGCCCGTTATCTGAAAAATTGTTCATTTTTTTTTAACTTTTTGTATAACTGCCATGAGGCAGATCTGAACTGCGTTACAGTGCCTCACAACGAAAATAAAAAGAGCATCAGTTATTCTGTAAAAAATGAGCTCTTTCTTATAAAAACTCCTGTCAGGTATTTTAAAATGACAAGCGTTTTCAATTTTGTTGAGAGCCCATATGGAGGCCAATGAGTCTGCTCCATGGCGGTTCATGATTTCAACAGCCTGCAGTGATACGGATCAATTTTTATAAAAACTTCATCTCCTCTGTTAAATGGTGCTCTTTTTACAAAACTGATCACATGCAGTACCTGCCTGCTGGGAAGTTCCACAAAATAGCTGACCTCTCCCCCCATGTAACTGCGGTCCGTGATTTTACCGAAAAAGAAATTCATCCCGGATTCTTCAGAATATTCTTTTTTATACCCCAGTTTCATTTTCTGGGCACGAATTACAATATCGGCTTTTTCATTAACTGAAAAATTTTCAGCCGGATTCACGAGGCAGGAAGTGCCGTCTTCTAGCCTGGCCTTGATAAGGCTGCCTTTTTCCCCCTCAACAATGGCATGAATAAAATTTGAATGACCGAGAAAATCGGCAACAAAATGGTTGACAGCGTTGTTGTATACATCTTCAGGACTGCCCTGCTGCTGAATAATTCCGTCATTCATAACCACGACCTTGTCGGACATTGAAAGGGCTTCTCTCTGGTCATGGGTGACAAAAATAGTGGTTATCCCGAGTTCCTGCTGAAGATTATCAATTTCAAGCCTCATGGCTTCCCTTAAATTCTCATCAAGTGCGGAAAGAGGTTCATCCATTAAAAGCACATCGGGCTCAATGACAATTGCCCTGGCCAGGGCAATTCTCTGCTGCTGTCCACCGGAAAGCTGTGAAGGCATCCTGCTGCCTACGTCAGGCAGCCGAACCGTTTCCAGGGCATTTTCAACCTTTACCTTTATTTCCTCCCTGGATTTGTTTCTGTATTTAAGTCCGAATGCAACATTTTCAAAAATGGTTTTATGGGGGAACAGGGCATAATTCTGAAATATCATACCGAGGTTTCGCTTATACACAGGCGTATCATTTATCCGTTTACCCTTGATATAGATATCTCCCCTTGTTGGCGTTTCAAGTCCGGCCAGCATCCTCAACAGAGTGGTTTTCCCGCATCCCGACGGCCCGAGCAGGGTAACAAGCGAACCTTCCTGTATTTCAAGATCCATCTGTTTTACGGCAACCACTTTCCCATACCTTTTTTCAATTCCCGAAAATTTGACAAACTCAGGGTTTTTTTCTTTATCCAAAATATATACTCCGGAACTTTGGGTACCGGTTCAGATCAGAAGTTGGGTTTTCAACCGAACCGGTACCATAATATTTCATGTTTCTGCTGTTTCTGCTTTTAATGCCCCTGCTGTATTACAGTGTTTCTGTGTTCAAAACATATCATGCTCAAGCTCATGCATATGTTTATGCCCCGGATCTTATCCTATCCCATTTTTCAGCCCATACAAGTTGATGGCCGTTCCAGTATGTGGGATCTGCAAACAAAAAGCCGTCTAATTTCCCGGTAGGATCAAATGCAGGAAGCTTTTTAATGGATTCGGGCATTGCAATTTTGGTAGGATCAAGACTTGACGGATAGCCCTGCGCCTCTGCAACGGCAAGGGCACATTCGGGTTTCAGCATGAAATTCAACAATTTTTCCGCAACATCAAGATCGGTTCCTTTCAGTACATAAATATACTCCATCCATGAATATGTGTTCGGAGGGGCAAGGTAACCAATGGGATGTCCCTGTTTCTGAAGTGTTGCAACCCTTCCCGAATAGGCAACAGTTGCATGGACATCACCATTTGCAAGCAGACTCATTAATTCGGCACCTGATTCCCAATATTTTTTTATTAATTTCCTCTGTTGTTTCAATGCCTCCCACACGGATTTCATGTCCTTGATTTTGTTGGGATTCTGTCCCGTGTAAAGTGCGGCATACCATATATTGGTCCTGAAATCAGCCCCCCAGCTGGACAGCTTTCCCTTAAGATCCTTTTCCCAAAGCAGCGCAGCCCCGAGTTTTTCCGCTTTTGCCTTTGATATTTTATTTGTGTTGTAGGCAATACCTGTCTGGCCTATATCATAGGGGACAGCCGACAGAGTGCCCTTTGTGATCGCCCTTAATGTTTCGGTCATCTTTGGCATGACGTTCTTTAAATTTGGAATTTTACTCTCGTTAAGAACAACGCCGAATCCAAGATTTGTGTATCTTGCATAATCATACACAGCGCTTAAATGGGCGAGGTTGAATTCTCCTCCCGGAGGAATGGACGCTTTTACCTGGGTTAAGAAAGCATCCATTCCGGTGAATGCTGCAAATATCACCTCAATACCCGTTGCTTTGGTAAAAGGTTTAAATGCATTTTCCTTAAAGGCATCTGCCACGGTTCCGCCCCACCCGTTGAAAGCAATGGATTTTGAAGCAAAGGCTCGTGAAACCATGCCGAAGGGCCCTCCTGCAAGTCCTGCCGCAGCCCCTGCCAGACTTAGGTATTTTACAAAATCGCGTCTGGAAATGACTCCGTTTTCAAATTTGTCATACATTTCGTCAAAATTGTTGTTAAAAGATGCTGCCATGGATAATACCTCCTGTAATGTTAATTAATATCTATTCAGCCTTTGCCGGTTTTGTTTTTTTATAACGGCCTCATGGCCGTTATATACCTTTTCCCCGTGCCAGTTTCCGTGAAATAAATCCAGCGAGTAATGGAAGGGATATTGTAAGAACTATCATAACTGCTCCCAGAGCATTGATCTCAGGGCTGATGGAATTTCTCAGCATCCCGAATATATGGACAGGTATTGTCTGGTTTCTTGCCGTTGCCCAGAAAAGCGTTGCCGTAACGTCATCAAATGATATTGTGAAGGCAAACAGCATGCCGGCAAAAATTGCCGGGGAAAGCAGGGGGAAAGTGATCTGCATGAAGGTTTGAAACGGGTTTGCCCCAAGGGTCATGGCAGCTTCTTCATACTCACGTTTTATTCCAACAAGTCTTGCCTGCACCACGAGGAGTATGTATGGAATTGTAAGTACAACATGACCCGTTACAAGAAGTGCAAATGTTTTTGGCATCTGCAGCCATCTGATAAAGAGGAGCAGAGATACACCAAGGACAACTTCAGGGATCATGATCGGAGCTAGGAGCATTGTGTTTAAAGTCTCTTTCCCGGGAAAATCATAACGCACAAATGCCATTGCAGCGGGTATTGATATTGCCGTTGCAAGAACCGCCGTAAGGGAACCGAGAATAAGAGAATTTTTAAAGGCACCGAGAATTGACGCATCGTGGACAAGTTTTACATACCATTTTAGGCTGAATCCTTCCATGGGAAAGGAACCGAATTCCTGGGGATTAAATGACAATAAAACAACGGCAACTATGGGTGTGAACATCCATATATAGACGAAAATTGTATAGGCTCTGATTAAAGACCACCCGGAAAAGAATCTCTTCATATCCTTGATTACCTCTATTTTAAACTTTTAAAAAGCTGATTAATACCGAGATAGCGGTTGTAGGTGTATACAATGACAGCAATCAGTCCGATAAGGATTGTACTGATGGCAGAGCCAAAGGGCCAGTCCAGGGTTCCGATTATTCTTTTGAATATAAGGTTTGCTATCATCTCATTGCCGGGTCCTCCAAGAATCATTGGTGGCAGGTATGTTCCGCATGTTAAAACAAATACAAGAAGACAGCCCGCACTCACTCCTGGAAGGCTTAAAGGCAGGGTTACCTCTCTGAAAGCCTGCCATTCCGTACATCCAAGGGATATTGCCGCCTCGGTGAGATTTCCGTCAATTCCGTCAAGGCTTACATAGATATTTAAAATCATAAAGGGGAGAAGATATTGAAGCAGCCCCATGAGAACGGCACCTTCATTATAAAGCATGGAAAAGGGGCTGGAGATCAGCCCTGTTTTCATTAAAATATGGTTTATTAATCCGGAGTCACCAAGAATATTGATCCAGCTTAATATCCGGATGATAAAACTGATCCAGAAAGGAAGCATTATAAGAAGCATGAGAACAGGCTTAAGTTTTGATCTGGTTCTGTAGAAAAAATATGCAGGGACATATCCCATGATAAGGCATAGTAATACCGTTTCCAGCGCTACCCTGATTGTTTTTATCATAAGTGACGGATAAAAGAAATCCGCAAAAAATTTAGCATAATTACCAAACTGAAAGGCAGGTATATCCTGGCCGCTTGGTGCTCTTAGCCAGAAGCTGTAAACAATTACAAAACACACTGGAATAACAAGAAGTAAAAAAACAGCAGTTAAAGAGGGGGTTAACAATAACCAGGGTTCCCACGATTTTTTTTTCATATATCATGTCCCGTTAGTTTTAATTTTTTTTATAACGGCCATCAGGCCGAGCTGGTGACTATTAAACGGCCTCACAACAAATATGGAAACTCTTGTAATCAAAGGTGCTTTGCAGGAGTTTTATATAAAAAGAAAGAGCTCTCTTTTGACAGAGTTACTGATGCTCTTTTTATGTTCCTTGTGAGGCACAGTAGCGCAGTCCAGCTCGGCCTCATGGCCGTTTTATATGAAACTAAAGGTCAACGTCAGGTCAGAATTACATTCCTAAAATGCTCAATGTATTCCTGCGGTTAAGTTTTTACCCTTTTCTAAAACTCTTTCCAAAATTGAAGACCGTGCAAAAGCCTCATAGTATATAGACAAAATTGAACTGTACATAATATTAAGCAAATTATGTGCCTCTTATAATAGTTCCACCATAACCTATTGAGAATATAGCTCAAAACAAATTTAAAAAAATATTATGTCTTAAAAAAATGAAACAGAGAAGGGTTTTGATTTGTTTTTGAATCAAAGCTGTTTAGCTGTCTCTTATACACATCTGACGCT
>WFQS01000345.1 GCA_015486915.1 Desulfobacteraceae bacterium | reverse complement strand
GGAGCAAGGGTGGCATGCACAGGTGCTGAATATAGAATAACAGAGGCTAAGAAAATTCAGAAAAAATTAAAAGCCTACCGTGCCGAGCTTATGCTGGAAAAAGCAAGACTTTCTTCTCCGGTTAGAATAATTAAAATAGCCGGAAAAAGGCTTGGACTTGAGATGCCATCACATGACTGTATTGTTTACATAAGCAATAAATAATAAGTAAAGAACCAGGAAACCATGTCAAAAAAAACCGATAAAAAAATTCAGATCAGAATTGTTGTAATTGAAGTGGGTCTGCTTTTACTTATCGGGCTTCTCGGTGGAACAGCCTTTAAAATCCAAGTGCTTGAAAAAAATGATCTTACCGGCAAAGCTGAGCATGAATATACAGGGTACGACGTGATCAAGGGGAAAAGGGGGGATATCCTTGACAGGAACATGAATAAACTTGCCACAACCATTGATGCACTTTCCCTTGCCTGCAACCCTGCAAAAATTAAAAATTCCGTAATGGATTCAGAAAAACTTGCCCCGATTCTCGGAATTAACAGGCACAGACTTGAAAAGGAATTTAAAACAAAGAAACATTTTCTTTTGTTAAAAAAAAATATTTCTCCTGAACTGAAAACAAAGATCGATGATCTTGGTATAAAAGGCCTGTTTTACAGAAATGATGTGGTACGGTTTTATCCCAACAGAAACCTCGCAGCCCAGGTGATAGGATTTACAGGAAATGATAATTCCGGCCTTGAAGGGCTGGAATATCGTTTTGATTCCGTTCTCAAAGGACGTAAAATAAAAATCAGCATAACAAGGGATGGAAAAGGTCAGCTCCTAGGGAACGACAAGATTCTTGAACAGCGGTTCAGGGGTGATTCCCTTGTGCTTACAATTGACGGTACAATTCAGTATATATGTGAAACAGCCCTTAAAAAAGCCGTTGTGGATAATGAAGCAAAATCCGGTATGGCAATTGTCATGCGGCCTTCAACGGGAGAGATCCTTGCCATGGCGCTTTTTCCTGAATTTAATCCCAATTCATTTTCAGGTTTTAAGCGTGGAACATGGCGGAACCGCACGGTTACTGATCCATTTGAACCGGGTTCGGTGATGAAAGTGTTTGTGGCATCCGTTACAATGGACAAGGGGTTCTGTACTCCAAAGTCTATTTTTTTCTGTGAAAACGGGGCTTACAGACTGGGGAATTTTGTCATCCATGATACCCATTCCCACGGCTGGCTGACTTTAAGCCAGATCGTGAAATACTCAAGTAATATTGGTGCTGCAAAAGTATCTGAAACAATAGGAAGAAAAACCCTGTATGATTCCCTTTTAATGTTTGGTTTCGGCAGAAAAACATCCGTGGATTGCCCCGGTGAAACTCCGGGCCTTTTGATTCCCTATGGCAGATGGTCTGATATTGATGAAGGGGCCATTGCATTTGGCCAGGGAATATCGGTATCAGCTCTTCAGCTTATAACCGGAATATCGGCAATTGCCGACAATGGAGTGTTAATGAAACCTCTTATTGTCAGAAAAATCATTGCAAATGATGGAACAATAAAGAAAAAATATATGCCAGAGCCTGTGGCAAGGGTGATTTCAACGGGGACTGCAACTTATGTAAGACATATGATGCGCTCGGTTGTTGAGGAAAACGGCACGGGAACCAAGGCTGCCATTGACGGATATTCCGTATGCGGTAAAACAGGTACTGCCCAAAAGGCTGCAAAGAACGGCAACGGCTACGCAAAAAAAAAATATACTGCGGTGTTTGCGGGATTTGCACCTGAAGAACATCCACAGCTTGCAGTCCTTGTTGTTATAGATGAACCGAAAAAAAGCCATTACGGAGGAGTTGTGGCAGCGCCTGCATTTAAAAAGATTATGAGTGAAGCCTTAAATTATTTTCATATTCCGCCTGACCTGAATTCCGGGAAGCTTGTGGCGGAAAATTTGAATGGAGTGACCCCTTGAAACTGTCTTACCTGATTAAAGGATCTGTGCCCCTGTGGGAAAGGATGCTTTCCATGGATACCGATGCACGATGTGATCCCGAGATAAGCTCCATACATTGTAACTCACGTTATGTAAAGCCCGGAGGCCTTTTTATTGCCGTAAAAGGGTTTAAAACCGACGGACATGATTATATTGATGATGCCTTTGAAAAAGGAGCTGTTGCAGTAATTTCCGAGAAAAGGATACAGGGCAATCCAAAGGTGATAGAGGTTAAGGACAGCAGAAAAGCAATGGCTGCCGTTGCTGCAAGATTTTATGGTAATCCTTCGGAAGATATATGCCTGACAGGTGTTACAGGAACCAATGGAAAAACAACAACGGCCTGGATTCTGGAAAGTATTTTTAATTCGGCAGGAATTTGTTCCGGGGTCATTGGAACTGTGAATATGAGGTATGGCAATAAGACATTTGATGCTTCCGTTACCACTCCTGAATCCATTGACCTGCAGAAAATGCTTTTTAAGATGAAAAATGCCGGGGTAACCCATGTTGTAATGGAGGTGTCATCCCATGGTATTGACCTTAACCGCATTGCAGGGTGCAGCTTTGATATCGGCGTTTTTACAAATTTAACCCAGGACCATCTTGACTATCATAAAACCATGGCAAGGTATTTTTCATGTAAGAAAAGATTTTTCACAAAAGT
>WFQS01000344.1 GCA_015486915.1 Desulfobacteraceae bacterium | reverse complement strand
ATTTATATGTGCTTTAACCTGGCCTGCATGGAGTTTGAGAAATTGTTTTGTTTTTTTTTCACTATCTGCCTCAACTGCATCAAGGTAAGCTGAAAGGGGAACCTTTGAATCGATTACAATGTTTCGATTCCCTGGAAGGTGAACCACCATATCAGGCCTTAAACTTCCCTTTGCAGTTTTGCTTTCACCTTTTATACTTTCCTGCTCCACAAAATCACATAGATCAGCCATGCCGGCAATTTCAGCAACCCTTCTAAGGGTTATCTCCCCCCATCTTCCCCTTACATGGGGCACCCTCAAAGCCTTTACAAGATTTCCGGTTTCCCTTTGAAGTGCCTGCTGGGTTTTTGCCATTTCAATGACCTGCGCCGAAAGAAAGCCAAAGGATTTTTCCCTTTCCCTTTCCATGGCATTAATTCTTGTTTCATAGTTTTCAAGGGCCTGTTTTACAGGTTCAACACTTTTAATGATGTCATCGCCCTTTCCGTTAAGGTCTTTTTTTGCATCCTTTACATAGAGAGAAAAATATTTATCGGCAAGCTCAAGAAACCTTTCTGAATTATCCTGTAACGCTTCTGCAGATAAATTTTTCAGTTTCCCCTTAAAAAGGGAAAACCAGATGTTAACTAAAACAAGGCTTATGAAAACCCCGGATAAAAAACCTCCTGCAAGCCAGTAAATATTTTCAATAGTGATTGTTGTCATCACACTCCTATATAACGACCATGAGGCCGATCTGAACAGCGTTACAGCGCCTCAAAAAATCAAAGATTTTGAAAAACATAAAAAGAGCATCAGTTGCTTTGTAAAAAATGAGCTCTTTTTTATAAAAAAAGATTTTTAATTTATCAGGCTCTGCCGTATTTTTTAAGTTTTTTCAGCAGTGTTTTTCTCGTTATTTTAAGCCTTCTTGCCGTTTCACTTTTGTTGCCTTTACTGGATTCTAAAGTTTTTAACACAGCGGCTTTTTCAATTTCTGCAAGGGGACGGTCCGTTAACCCAGTTCCGGACATTTCCGGGGAATCATTTTCGTCTTGAATAAACGGAAAATCATCGAGGCATAGATAATCTGATCTCGCCAGTACAACGCCCCTTTCAATGCTGTTCATCAATTCCCTTACATTGCCGGGCCATTGATACCTTATCATGGCATCCATGGCATCGGGTGTAAAGCCTTTTATGTCCCTGTGGTTTTTTTGGGAAAAAAAATTTAAAAAATGCAGGGCAAGCTCGGGAATATCCTCTTTTCTTTCCCTTAAAGGCGGAATGGCAAGGGAAACGACATTAATTCTGAAAAAAAGGTCCTCCCTGAATTTATTTTCTTTAATCAAAGCCTTTAAATCCCTGTTTGTTGAAGCAATAACTCTTACATCTACTTTAATGCTTTTGTCACTTCCAACCGGTGTGATCTCCCTTTCCTGAATGACCCGTAGAAGTTTTGCCTGCAGGCCGGGGTCCATTTCGCCTATTTCATCAAGGAGAATGCTGCCTTTGTCAGCCTGTAGAAATTTTCCCTTTCTTTTTCTGTCAGCTCCTGTAAATGATCCTTTTTCATGGCCAAACAGTTCAGATTCCAGCAGGGTGGCAGTTATGGCGGCGCAATTTAATTTTACAAACAAATTATCCTTTCTTGGACTGTTGTAATGCAGTGCACCTGCAATCAATTCCTTTCCTGTGCCCGATTCCCCTGTTATTAAAATATTGGCATCTGTTGGAGCCGCCATTTCAATGGTTTCAAGAAGTTTTGTCATGGCAGGGCTGTTTCCAATAATATTTTTCCTGGAAAATTCTTTTCCAAGGGCATTTTTAAGGGTTATGTTTTCTTTTTTTATATAGATCGTTTCCAGGATTCTTTCAATGGTGAGCTTGAGTTTTTCAAAATCAAGGGGTTTTGTAAGATAGTCGTATGCCCCTTTTTTAAGGGCTTCCACAGCAGTTTCAATGGAGGAATACGCCGTCATTATTATCACGGGAAGAGAAGGGTTGTATTCATTGATTTTTTCAAGCGCTTCCATGCCTGACATCTTCAGCATTTTCATGTCAAGAAGCACAATATCAAAGCATTTGTTTTTTATCATGTCAAAACCGGAAGATCCGTCATCAGCTTCTTTAACATCATAGCCCCATCCCGTTAAAAGCATATTCAGCATGATACGATGTGATCTGTCATCATCAACAATTAATATTTTTTTATAATTTTTCATTTTAATATCTGACTTTGCCTGCTCTCCTTGAATATTTGACTTTGCCGGTTCCCCACAGATTTTGCAAAAACTAAGGAGGCCTGCTGTTTTTAACCGGGAAATTTCATGGAAATAACTGTGCCTTCCCCTTTTCTGCTCTCCACGCTTATGCTACCATCCAGGGCTTCAACGGCACTGTGCACCATTGCAAGACCAAGTCCTGTTCCATCGGGTTTTGTTGTAAAATAAGGGTCAAAAATATGGTCCAGATCATTTTTTTCAATCCCTGTGCCTGTATCCTTAACCCTGATAAAAAAATTATTTTCACTGTCATACGCCTGCAAAGAAAGAATTCCGCCATCATCCATGGCATGAACCGCATTAAGATAGAGATTGAGCAGAATTTGATTTATCCGGTCAGGATCAGTTGTAAAACAATCTTTTTCCGTTTTAATCTCAACTGCTGCTTTTATGTTCTTTTTATCAAGATCATTTTGAACAAGCTGAATGGAATGGGATAGAAGCTTGGATAAGCTGACCTCTTTTTTTGAAATCGGGACTGATTTTGCAAATTCAAGGAGCTGGCTTACCGAGCGGTTAAGTCTTTCCACCTCATTTATCATAATTTCAGCAGTCTTAAGGTCATTTGGTGAATTTTTATACCTCTCTTTAAAATATGTTGCAAATCCTTTAATTGAACTTAAGGGATTTCTGATTTCATGGGCAACTCCTGCTGCAAGCTTGCCCACCGCTGCAAGACGTCTGTTCCTTTCCACTTCTTTTTTTAATTTTTTAAGTTCAGTCAAGTCCCTGAAAAGGAACAGAAAACCGGCAATTTCACCGGAATTGTCAATAACCGGCGATGCATTGATATCAAGGAGAACAATCTCCATGGATCTGGAGACACATTCTATTTCCCTTGCTATGTTTTTTTTGTTTGCCTTAATATCATGGGCAAGATTGATCATTTCATCGGGTACAGCAAATGAATTTCTGCCTGAATCATTGTCTACCCAGGCATCAAGGATAAACCATGCAGATTTATTGGATAAAGTCACATGAAAATCATTGTTAATAGTAATAAGACCTGCAGGCATTGTTTCAACTACCCTGTCAGAGAAGGCCTTGACCTTTGAAAGTGATGATTTTGCAGTTCTATAGGCCTGGAAAATAAAAAGGGTGACAATCCCCCCGCATCCGATAAGAAACAGTACAATGCCCATTCCGATGGAATGGCGCAGAAATCTTTTGTGCATGGCCTCCACTCTGTCCATGTTAAGCCCGGCAAAAATAAATTGTTTTTGTGAAACATCAGCATTCTGTCCCTTTTGCCTGAATGCAAAAAAATGCATCCTGCACCAGTCTGTATCTTTTTCTTCAAAAACCATACGGTGCCTGTTCCTGGTGATCCTGCGTTGCCTTAAATCAATAGTGCTTTCCATGCCGTAGCCGCGCCTGGCAGGGTTGAATTTTTTAAACACTTCAAATATTTTTTTACCTGCATCAGAGACAACTATTCTGTGCTGCACAAGTGTATTCCGGTTTAATTTCTTGAGATCAGGCATATTTTTATAAATGGAGCCTGTTTTTGATGGGTCGCTGTCCGCAAGAATTTTACCTTTTTCAGAAGTGATCATTAAATAGGCAATCCCGGGCTGCAGTGCTGTTTCATAGAGTAGCTTCTGAACATTGCCCGCTTTCCAGCGGAATCCCATTATCCCTGTTCTTGCTCCGGCCTCAAAGGATCGAATGAGAAAAATGCCTCTGCCCGTTAATTTTTCTATGACCTGTTGCCTCTGGTCTTTAATCGTATCCATAGTCATCAGAACAAATATGGGCATAAGAACCATGAAAATACCTGCAATAATCCACGGGGAAACAGAAGGTAAAATATGTTTTTCTGATTTTTTATTCATTTAAATATATAAGCCTTATTTCCATATCTGTATTATCTATCAAAATTTTCAGTAATATATTAAATTTAAGGGCATAAACCGTAATATAT
>WFQS01000343.1 GCA_015486915.1 Desulfobacteraceae bacterium | reverse complement strand
TGAATACGGATTGAACTTAAATTATTTTTTCATAAGAAATTTTGGTTTTATAACCTGTACCATAGCCGGAAGAAGAATCAGACTTCCCAGGAGATGAAACATTGTGACTATGGACAAAAGCAGTCCCATTTCAGCCTGGAATTTAATGTCTGAAAAATTCCAGAAAACAACGCCTGCAATAATAACAATTCCTGTCAGTACTATGGCATTTCCCGCAGTAACAATGGCCTCTTTTACAGAATCATCCAAATTATTAAACACAGTGTATTCTTCACGTATTCTGCTTAAAAGATAAATCCCGTAATCAACTCCGATACCAATGGCTATAATTGATACAGGCAAAGTCTGAAGGTTGATGGCTATTCCCTGTATGGCCATGTATGCAAATGTAAACCATGATGCAAGAGAGAGCGGGATTATCAAAAGCAGCCCTGCAAGAAATGAACGGAATATTATGGATGCAACAAGGCCTGTAAGAAACAGGGTTACAAGGAGAGTGGTAGTTAAATGAACCATAATGGAATCATTAAAAGCGGCAATAACACCAACACGTCCTCCGGCAAGTTTAAATTTCGCCAGATCAGTCTTATGGGTTGAGATAAAATTTTTTGCAGTTGTCAATAATTTATTAATGGTCCCGGGCTTGTGGTTTGCACAGTATAATGTGATGTTGAGATCCTTAAAATCAAAGTCATAATAGGTATCGTAATCACCGGGTTCAGCCCCGCCACTGGTTAACAGGTGAAGGTTTGCATAAATTCCCCTTGCAGAATCAGGTAAAATAAAATAATCGGGATTATTTTCCCAGAAAGCCATGTTAATACCCTTTACCAGATTTACAATGGAAAGAGTTGCTGTTACTTCAGGAATTTTTGCCATTCGGGCCTGGAACCGGTCCACAAGATTCAGCAGTTCAGGTTGTTTAATGGCACCTTTTTTCTTCCCTTCCACTATTACAAGCATGGGATTCATACTGCCGGGAAGACGTTTTGCCATAAACGCAACATCTTTATTATACTGGGATCCATCCTTTAAAATTGGAGTACCTTCATTAACATCTCCAATCTGAATGCCCATATTAAAGTAAAATGCAATAATGGCCAAAACTAAAAAAATACCCACAATTACCCACGATGCACCAGTTTTGCTGCTTATATCCGCCATTTTTTTCAACAGGACAGATTCCATATAGCCTTTTCGTCTTTTCTCTCTCCATTTTTTTGCATTTTTCATTGCAGGCAGATAAAGGTTAATCACTGGATTTAGAATGAGAATAACCGGTATCATGGACAGACACCACAAAAACATGGACAATCCCAGTTTATGCATTAACGGAATGGGAATAAGTGAAATAATAAATATACCCATACTATCTGTGAGTATGCCGGCCAAACCCGGAGAAAAAAGGCCTCTGATAGTTATCAGGCAACTTTCCCGCAGGTCTCCATTGGATGCATAGACCTCGTTGATTCGTCTGTTAAATTGTATTGAATGACTTAGAGCAGTGGCACTTATCAATAATGGAATTACCAGGATCAACGGGTCAAGGTTATAATGCATCAAATGCATGAAGCCAAGTCCCCATACTGCACAAATACAGGCTGAACTCATGGGTATCAGGATTAAACGGATACTTCGCGTATAAAAAAATGAAATTAACAGCATCGCAACAATGGTTATAATGAAAAAAAACGCTGTCTGGGGAAGATATGAAAAAATAACACCGTAAAGATATGGTTCTCCAACAATGTGAATTTTTGTATTTTTATCTTCAAAACGGGTTTTCAGCTTCTGCAGCGCTTTATACACAAGGCGCGGTTGCAGTTTATCCTCGAAAAATCCCATTTTAAGAAGGGCAACCTTTCCATCCAGGCTAACCAGATTTCCGTAATAGGCGGGGTTGCTGTACACATCTGCTTTTAACTGATCAATACCTTCCTTTGTATCTGGTGCTTTTGGAAAAAGTATGGATGGACTTGATATACCCCAGGAAGTGATCTTGGCATTTCTTACTTTGTTAACACCAAGGGATACAACTTTGGTTCTGTCAACACTTGGAAGAAAATAGAGTTCATTACTTAAATCAATAATTTTCTGAAGGGTTTTATGGTTGAATATATTCCCTTTTTTGACCTCAAGGCCAATGATAACGCTGTTAGTCCCGCCAAATTTCGGGTGTTCTTTGATGAGCTTGACAAAAGAATGGTTTTGCGGTAGCAAATCCGGAAAAAAAGTTTTAATGGGGATTTGCATGGCATTGTACAAAAAGAAACCCGTAGCGGTCAACATCAATATGGCGATCAATAACCTGCGGTTAACAATAAATTGTGCAATCTTCTCAATCATCAGTCAGCACCTCTCATCTCATTTGTTGTTGTGAGCAAAACCTGAAATTAAATCCGGATCAGACTTTTGGCTGTCATATGAAAGCCGTCATATGAAACTCCCTTTTAAATGCATTTAATTACAGAGATTAGCCTCGTGCCCTAATCCTTGATTTTTATTTAGGCTGGAGTTGATCACCCTAGCTTTGGCCACTCTGCTGGACAGAATTTGTTTATTTTCCCGATTTTGCTGCCGGGAGCCATGTTTCACCACCGTCAAGTGTGTGCAGCAGGGTACCGACGCTACCGGCTATCCATCCTGTTTTTTCATTAATAAAAACACAATCCTTTAGCCACGCCCTTGTGGGAACTCTGTGGGTTTGATCACTCCAGACATCCTTATCGAGCATTCCGTATGTCCCTTTTAGACCTATGATCCAGCCATTGTTTCCAATAACCTGTATGCACATGAGGTTCTCTTTAATGGAAGATTTTACTGCCGACCAGTTTTTACCACCGTCTTTCGTGTTCAGAATGGTCCCATCCATGCCTGTTGCCCAGCCATTTTCCCGATCACTGAAATAAACGTTGAATAGAGTTTTTTCTCCAAGCGGATTCTTTTGTTTAATCCAATTTTTACCACCATCAACAGTATGAAGAATGGTTCCGAATTCTCCCACTATCCAGCCGTATTCAGTATCATAGAAATAAATATTGTTATAAATTTTATCAACTTTTTTGCCCTGGGCATGCCAATTCCTGCCTCCATCATTTGTATTGAGGACAGTTCCGAATTCCCCTACTGCCCAACCTTTTCTGGAGTTTTTAAAAATTATACTGAACAGGTGTGTCTTTATGCCGCTCTTTTGAACCTGCCATGATTTACCTCCGTCTGTGGTATTAATAATTTGACCGTTTTGACCGCATACCCAGCCGTTTTCTGCATCTACAAATGACACACTGTAAAGGTTGCCGTGGAGATTGGATTCCTGAATGTCCCATTTATAATTATCTTTCATATGACAGATCATACCGTTGCTTCCCACTGCCCACACATCACCGCTTTTTAGAGGACAAACGCTGTAAAAATTATAGAAATAGGCTTTATGCCATAAGAATTGTCTAACCTCCACAGCATAGGTAAAACCACTGAAACATGTACTCAGTATCAATAATAAGACAATAAACTTTAGAGCCTTACCCCCGAATTTATGTAATAAAAAACAAGAAATTGAGGTAGGCACATGGGTTTCAAGCATCGCTCGCTTTAGGTGTTTCATCATTAACTCCGTTTCAATTGTTGATTCAATTGTTGATTCAGGGGCTCTCATTAAAAAATGAAGATTAAAAAACATCTGTTTAATCAGCTGAATTAATCTCTTTTTGCATTTAAAATCAGACCATCAAAAAATAGGGGTAACTTTAAAACATTTTTGGTTTAGGGGGGGCACTCAAAAATTAATGATTTTTGAAAGTATTTCCCGTTTTTTTTTGTGGCTG